>CAUUAH010000176.1:0-3776 GCA_963542985.1 uncultured Campylobacter sp.
TTTGTAAACTAGAGTAAGCAAAATCTAGTAAATGCCCTCAAATAAAACACAATTATTAACTGCCAGCTTAAGACAAAGTCACCAAATATAAATATCGGCACTGTTTGGAGATTCGCTCACCAGTCCATGACATATTTTATTTCTGTAGTTTAGTCTCATCGGCTCCGTTAGTAAAAATTTTAGCTCTTCCGTCAAATCTCTCCCGAGCAATTCATATATTTTTGGTTCTTGCAAAAGCGAGTTTATACTTTTTTCCGATTCTACGCCGTATTCATCGATAGTAGTCGCAGGTATTTTTTCTTGTTGCAGTAAAATTCTCGCTAAATGCTCTATTTGAGGTATCAACAAATGACTTGAAACCAAAAAATTCTATCAAAACCGTAATATAAACCTTGTGCCCAGATATCTGCCCTGTTGGTCGGAGCCGCGCTAGAATTTCTGTAAATATCATAAATGAAGCGCATAGACACTCTATGCTCTTCTAAAATTTGCCAAAACGCTGGCAGTATCCTGCCCTCTACTGCCAACTCGGCATGTATATGGTATTGCGCTGGTACATTTCATGTTTTAATCGGTCATCTTTTGTAGTTATTTGCGACAATTTTCTTCCGCCAGCATCTACGCAAATTTGAGTAATAAAATTTGAAAACAGAGACTTTTTTAAAAGATTCTCGGATGACTTTTTGATATCTTCATATAGCGGATTTGCTGTGATATTGGCTAGGCATAGTATCGCCTCAGGTGGTTGCTTGCCTTTTACTGCTAGCTTTGCATTATTTTGATAGCGTGAAATATCGATCTTATCGGTAGCAATCAAACTCATTTCGTTTATAATATCTTGGTTATTTTGTCCAATCAGCTTACGTATTTCGTCTATTTTTTGATCGATTCCGAGCTCATTTCTATCTTTTTAGGAACGCTTCTGAGCTCTTTTAGTGCTTGCTCTAGGTCTATTTTTGAGGATATAGCGTTGCTTTCTTTTGCTTTTTCTATTAAGATATTGGCTATTTTGAGTGCGATTTTGGCTATTTTATGGCTATTTTCGAGCTTCCTATACCATTTTGCGACTCTTAATAATAGTCTATCGCCGCTATAAATTCTTCCTCTTTGGCAAAGGTATCGGCAAAATTTTCTAATTTTTCAGCTACGCTTAGTTGCAGTTTTTTGTTCAACTCCGCGATATCCAATAAATGCGACATCCTTAAGCAGTAGTATTGATCGGTCGATTCCGCCCTATTAAAGCATTCTAAAATTTTATTTAGTATTTCGGCGTATTGATTTTTTGTGATTTTAGATAATCGCGATAGCCTTATAGCCCTTTCAAACGCATCTATCTTAAATTGATTTAGCGAGCTTGGCTCTAGAGATATTTTCGAGTACTCATTTGCGGCGATCTCTAAAAATTTAATATTTTTAGGACTTTTTAAAATCCATAAAATATCGGCTATCCTTGATTTTAGTCTGCAATCGGTTATTTCATCCAAAATACTCTCGAAAAATTCCAAATCTTGCTCGGTAAAATCATCCAATATTGCCGATCTGCCATTGCCCCAGATGCACCCGGCTTCGTACGGCTCGTTTAGGCTTCCGGGTTTTAAGGTCATAGAGCAAGCATTTCTTAATAAATAAAATACCTTGCTCGCTTTTAAATTTCCATTTCTAAAATTTTCCGCGCACAAGTCCGCAAATTTAAAACTGTAAGCGTCAAAATATTTTGCGTCTTTGAGTATTTCGTCCAAGTTTATACCCAAAAAATCATCTTTAGTTATTGTTGTTTGATGTATTTCTTCGATCAAATTTCATCCTTTTTAAATAAAATTTTACTCCGTCGTTGCAAATTTGACCAATCTTGGCCGCGCGATACGCTCGTAGTCTTTCGTATTTAAAATGATAGAATGATCTAGCAAACCCGCATTAAAGGCGAGCTCAGCATAGCGCGTAAGCAGGCTCGGATCGGCGATAAGCTCCAGCTCCTCATGAAAGCTAAACGGTGGAACGCTACCAAAAACGCAGTCGGTGAGTCGCATGACCTCATCGGGGCTCGCTAGGCTAGCTCTAGTACCGCCAAGCGCCTGTGCGATGAGCTGTAAATCAGCCTTGTAGTCCGCCGGCAGCACAGCCAAAACATATCGTTTGGCACCCCCGCCTTTTACGACGCAAACGAGCGCCTTTGCCCCCTGCCCTAGCTCCGTGCCACGCACCATGGCGACCTCGGCCGAGGTTTTGGCACTCGTATGAGATACGGTGCGAAAGTCCGCATTTTGCGCGCTTAGTAGCTCTTTTAGCTTCTCAAAAATTTGCTCGGACATCGTTATTCCTTTATTTAAAATTTAGTTTAAATTATACAGCAAATTTTTAAAACTACCCTGCTCATTTTGAAATTTAACAAGCTAAATACGTCTAAATTTGACCGCATCTTGAGCCGCTTAAATTTAAATATTTTTGGCTATCATTTCGTAAATTTGCCTTAAAATGAATACAAAGAAAAAGAGCAAATTTACAAAGGAAAATCATGCAGATCGACAAAATCCAAATCGAAGCAGGCTGGAAAGAGGCGCTAAAAGAGGAGTTTTTGAGCGAGAATTTCGCCCGCGTGAAGGAAAATTTCCTGCGAGCAAAGGCCGCCGGCGAGGTATATCCGCCAAACGCGCTGATATTTAACGCCTTTAATCTCACGCCGTTTAACGCCGTCAAAGTCGTGATCCTGGGCCAAGACCCGTACCACGGCGCAGGGCAGGCGATGGGGCTAAGCTTTTCCGTGCCGCACGGCGTCAAAATCCCGCCGAGCCTCGCCAACATCTACAAAGAAATCCGCGACGATCTGGGCATAACTGAGCCAAACTCAGGTGATCTGAGCTACTGGGCGAAGCAGGGCGTGCTGCTGCTAAATGCGACGCTAAGCGTTAGTGCGGGGCAGGCTAACTCGCACTCAAATTTCGGCTGGCAGGAGTTTACGGATGCTGCGATCAGGAAGCTTAGCGAACGCGCCGAGAACGTCGTTTTCATGCTATGGGGCAACCCGGCTAAGGCCAAAATCCCTCTCATCGACACTAACAAACACCTTGTACTAACGGCAGCTCATCCAAGTCCGTTAGCGCGCGGCGCGTTTTTTGGCTGCAGGCACTTTTCAAAAGCGAATTTGTATCTCGCCGAACACGGCAAAGCGCCGATAGATTGGGATTTAAATAACGCTAGTTAGTGTGCTTTTATGCGGCTGCGACAAAACGAGCTTTTATGATTTGGCTAAAGCGAGTTTGCAAAATTTAGTAAGCATACAATTTTAATTGTGCCAGGCTACATTAAATTTGCATTCAAAAGCTTGCCAGACTAGGTTTGGCGGGTTTAAAATTTACTTGTAGAGCTTTTGGCTTTGCTCGGCAAAAGCGACTCAAATTTCTATATAAAACAGGCCTACTTTTGCGCCTTTTCCGCCCTCATCTCATCTAACATGGATTTTATCTTGGCCGATTCGCGCTCGCAAAATTTCTCATCGTCGCTTTGTATGATTAGCGCTGCTTGGCCCTTCTGAGCTTTTTGTAGCTCGCTAAATTTGAGCTCAAAGAGCCTAAGGGCCTGCGGATCGTCTTTTAACTGCTTAGATTTTATTTCGTAAAGCTCGTTTAGGTAAATTTTGCTTTGCTTCACGTACTCTTCGCACGCGTTTTGAGCGCCTAAAGCCAGTGCGCCCAGAGCGCAAAATGTCAATATTTTTTTCATCGCCGTCCTTTAAATCTGTCTCTTATACACATCTCCGAGCCCACGAGACTAGCGCTCAT
>CAUUAH010000177.1:0-3761 GCA_963542985.1 uncultured Campylobacter sp.
TACACGCGTAAGATCGTCGGCAGCGTCAGATGTGTATAAGAGACAGTGAGTGGGCTAATCGAGGGCTTCTTAGGTAGGCAAGCGGATACGAAAAAAAGTCGTACTCCTGCCGTTTGGGACAGATGGCAAAGTATAACGGGACTGATTTTGGCCTGTTTTATTTTGTGTCACATGGTATTTACCTCTACCATTTTATTCGGCAAAGGCGCATTTAACGCCGTTGTAGGTTTTGCGGAGGCTAAATTTTTATTTGGCGAGGCTACGTGGTGGATCACTAACGTTATCGCTGCGGTAATATTTGCCGTTTTTATCGCTCACGCGTTTTTAGCGATGAGGAAATTCCCTGCAAACTACAGACAATACATTATGTTTAAAGGTCATAAAGACCGTATGAAACACCTTGATACTACGCTTTGGTGGTTTCAGTTTTTAACCGGTTTTGCTCTATTTTTCGCAGCCAGCGCGCACCTAGTCGATATAATATTTGGCGGACACATCACTGCCGATAAATCAGCGGCTGCATTTCATCAACTAGAAATTTTTTACTTCGCGCTACTTGTTTTCATGGTCGTTCACGCTAGCGTGGGAATGTACCGCCTATACGTAAAATGGATAAGCATCGACGGAGTAAACAAACAAGAGATGTTCGCAAAAAGAAATAAAGCCAAAACTGCGATATTTGCGGTTTTTGGAGTGCTCGCGGCCATCGCGCTGATCGCTGATTTCGTGTGGATCAGTCTTTAGGAAAAGGAGCTTTAAAAAATGAACGTAAAATATTATGATGCATTAGTTATAGGAGGCGGTCTAGCAGGACTTCGCGCTGCCGTTGCCGCTGGAGAAAAAGGGCTAAGTACGGTAGTTTTAAGCCTAATCCCGGTTAAGCGCTCGCACTCTGCGGCTGCGCAAGGCGGCATGCAAGCCTCTTTGGGAAATTCAAAAATGAGCGAAGGCGACAACGAGGACGTGCACTTTGCAGACACTGTAAAAGGTAGCGACTGGGGCTGCGACCAACAAGTTGCACGTATGTTTTGCCAAACCGCGCCTAAGGCTATCCGCGAGCTAGCCGCTTGGGGCGTGCCTTGGACTCGTATCACAAAAGGCGAGAGAAGCGCTATCATCAACGCTCAAAAAACTACTATCGTAGAAAAAGAAGAGGTTCACGGACTCATCCACTCTCGCGACTTTGGCGGAACTAAAAAATGGAGAACCTGCTTTACGGCGGACGCCACCGGTCACACTATGCTTTTTGCCGTAGCAAACGAAGCGCTAAAACATAACGTCGAAATCCACGATAGAAAAGAAGCTATCGCGCTAATCCACGCAAACAACCGCTGTTACGGCGCGATCGTTCGCGATCTAGTTAACGGCGAGATCACGGCATACGTCGCAAAAGGCACGCTAATCGCTACGGGCGGCTACGGTAGGGTTTATAAGCACACTACAAACGCCGTAGTTTGCGAAGGTATTGGCGCGGCCATCGCTCTTGAGACCGGCGTAGCTCAGCTAGGAAATATGGAAGCGGTGCAGTTTCACCCGACTCCGATCGTCCCAAGCGGTATCTTGCTAACGGAAGGTTGCCGCGGCGACGGCGGAATTTTACGCGACGTAGACGGATATCGCTTTATGCCCGACTACGAGCCTGAGAAAAAAGAACTAGCTAGCCGCGATGTCGTAAGCCGCCGCATCATGGAGCATATCCGCGCAGGCAAGGGCGTACCTAGCCCATACGGATATCACGTTTGGCTAGATATCTCGATCCTAGGACGCGAGCATATTGAGAAAAACTTACGCGACGTTCAAGAAATTTGCGAGATCTTTAACGGTATCGATCCTGCCGACACCGAAGTGTATACCGACGAAAACGGTCGCCAGCGCGGCAAGGGCTGGGCGCCGATCCTTCCTATGCAACACTACTCTATGGGCGGCATAAAAACTAAGCCTACAGGCGAGAGCCCGACGCTAGCGGGTCTATTTAGCGCCGGCGAGGCTGCGTGCTGGGATATGCACGGATTTAACCGTCTAGGCGGCAATTCTGTTTCTGAAACTGTCGTTGCAGGTATGATCGTGGGCGATTATTTTGCCGACTACTGCGGTAAACACGAGATTGAGATAAACACTAACGACATCGAAAAATTCGTTAAAAAAGAGGAAGACTATCTAAAGAGCCTGGTCGAAAAAGAGGGCAAATTTAACGTATTTGAGATCAAAAACAAGATGAAAGACATCATGTGGGAGCACGTGGCGATCTTTAGAACGGGCGAAGGTCTAGCCGTAGCGGTAAAAGAGCTGGAAGAGCTTTATAAACAATCTTTAGACGTCAAAGTTACAAACAAGGCACTATTTGGCAACCCTGAGCTTGAGGAAGCCTACCGCGTACCAAAGATGCTAAAACTAGCCCTTTGTATCGCAAAAGGCGCGCTTGATCGCACCGAGAGCCGCGGAGCGCACTGCCGCGAGGACTATCCGAAACGCGACGACTTAAACTGGCTAAACAGAACTCTAACTAGCTGGAAAGAGGGCGATACGCTACCGACTATCGTGTATGAGCCGCTTGATATTATGAAAATGGAAATTCCGCCTGCGTTCCGCGGATACGGAGCTAAGGGTAACATCATCGAGCATCCGGACAGCGCCGTACGCCAAGCGCAGGTCGATGAGATTCGCGCCAAAATGGAAGCCGAAGGCAAAGGCAGATACGAGATCCAAGAAGCGCTAATGCACTATGATCTTCAGCCTAAATATAAAGCACCAAACGAAAGAGCAGGAATAGGATATGAGTAGAAAAATAACCATAAAAGCATTTAAATATAATCCGTTAAGCAAAATTTCAAAGCCGCATTTCGCGACCTACGAGCTAGAGGAAACCGACGGTATGACGCTTTTTATAGCATTAAATCAAATTCGCGAGAAATTTGACCCGGATCTTAGCTTTGACTTCGTTTGCCGCGCCGGTATCTGCGGTAGCTGCGGTATGCTAGTTAACGGTACGCCAAAGCTTGCTTGCCGTACGCTAACCAAAGACTATCCAAATGGCGTGATTGAGCTTATGCCTTTGCCGGTATTTAAGCTACTAAAAGATCTAAGTGTAGACACTGGCAACTGGATGAACGCGATGAGTAAGCGCGTGGAGAGCTGGATACACACCGACCATGAGACCGATATCTCTAAGCTTGAGGAAAAAGTCGAACCTGAAGTAGCGCAAGAGGTGTTCGAGCTTGACCGCTGCATCGAGTGCGGTATCTGCGTGGCTGCGTGCGGTACGGCTATCATGAGGCCTGATTTCATCGGTGCGGTAGGACTTAACCGCGTAGCCAGATTTAAAATCGACGCACTCGATAAACGAACAGACGAGGACTTTTATGAGCTTATCGGCGATGATGACGGCGTGTTTGGCTGTATGACTTTGCTAGGCTGCGAGGATAACTGCCCTAAACACCTTCCACTTCAAAGCAGGATCGCGTATATGCGCAGAAAGATGGCTGTAATAAAGTAGCCAAGGGTCGTGAGACCCCTTTTAAATTTAACTTCAAATTTTACTTTTATTTCTATTTTACTTCTCTCAAATTTTAGCGTCAAATTTGTTTTGTAATTTGGTTAAATTTGTTCAAATTTGAAAAACATGGACATATAAAAAACGTCAAATTTTGCTTTAATAAAAATTTGATTTGATAGTGGCATCTTTGGTCTGATCGGGCTTATTTTTAAAAGTATGACAACTGTCTCTTATACACATCTGACGCTGCCGACGATCTTACGCGTGT
>CAUUAH010000178.1:0-3706 GCA_963542985.1 uncultured Campylobacter sp.
TACACGCGTAAGATCGTCGGCAGCGTCAGATGTGTATAAGAGACAGGTATGCTGAGAGGCTTGAAAGCGGCGCAAAAACGGATGAAATTTTAAAAGCAAACGGCGCTTTTAGCGTGGGTTTCGTCGGCGCGCTAAATCAAAATTTGACCGAAGCTAAGGCTTGGGCTGCGATACTAAAGGGCGGTGCATTTTTGGTTGCGTTTGTGCTTTTGTGGGCGTTTTTTGGGGCGGCGCGCTCGCTTTTGGTTATGAGCGTCATCGCGCTTGGCGTGCTAGCCGTGCTTTGCGGTTTTGCGGCGCTCGGCATCCACGTAAATATTTTTGCGATTTTCGGGCTCATTTTGGCGAGCGCGGTCGGCATAGATTATCTTATCTTTGCGCTAAACGACGACTTGTCGCGGCGGGAGCGAGTTTTTGGGATATTTGCCGCGTTTATCACGAGCTTTATCTCGTTTTTCGCGCTTAGTTTTAGCCAGACGCCCGCAGTTAGCGTTTTTGGGCTAGCTGTTAGCCTTTGCGTCGCATTTTACGGGCTTGCCGCCTGTACGCTTGCTATGAAAAATTTGGCTTAAATTTAGCAAAAAGCGGTATAATCGGCGACTCTAGGGCGCGAAATTTGACCCGCACGGGCGCGCTAAATTTAATAAAACGGAAAGAAAATGCTAAAAATAAATGGCAAAGATGGGGGCGAGTTTATCGGCAAAACCGTAGCACAGCTGATCGCCGCAAAGGGGCTAAAGCCTGAGCGCATCGCAGTTGAGCTAAACGGCGAAATCTTACCAAAAGATAAATTTGATACGGCGCTAAGAGACGGCGACTCGGCCGAGATAGTGCATTTTGTAGGCGGAGGTTGAGATGAAATTTGACGAAAATAGCGATATTTTAGAGCTTGGCGGGCATAAATTTAGCTCGCGTTTTATCCTGGGATCGGGTAAATTTTCGCTGCCTCTTTTGGAGGCTGCGGTGCACGAGGCGGGCGCGCAGATCGTGACGCTAGCGCTTCGGCGCGTGAATGAGGGCGGGGTCGAAAATATCTTAGATTTTATCCCAAAGGGCGTGGCGCTACTGCCAAACACCTCAGGTGCCAGAAACGCCGATGAGTGCGTGCGCATCGCAAAGCTCGCACGTGAGGCTGGCTGCGGCGATCTCGTGAAGGTTGAGGTCATCAGAGACAGCAAATACCTGCTGCCCGACAACTACGAAACGATAAAGGCAACTGAAAAGCTCGCAAATATGGGCTTTGTCGTGATGCCCTATATGTACCCCGACCTAAACGTAGCGCGCGATCTGGCGTCTGCGGGGGCTGCGTGCGTGATGCCGCTTGGCGCTCCGATCGGGACGAACAAAGGCCTTTGCACCCGCGAATTTATCAAAATTTTGCTCGCCGAGATAGACCTGCCCGTGATCGTGGATGCGGGTATCGGCACTCCCGCGCAGGCGTGCGAGGCGATGCAGATGGGCTGCGCGGCCGTGATGGCAAACACCGCTATCGCGACTGCCGGCGACGTAAAAACGATGGCGCGAGCCTTTGCGCTAGCGATTCAGGCGGGCAGGCTGTCGTATCTATCGGGGCTTGGAAATGTGAGCGAAAGCGCGCGGGCTTCGAGTCCGCTGACGGGATTTTTGGAGTAAATTTAGCTTTAAATTTGACAGCATGAAAAACGGCGTCAAATTTAAAGCGGGCGAGGATAAAATTTGCCTCGTTAAACCCTGCGAATTTTAAATTTGATAATTTGCTGATTTTTAAATTTAGCGCCGAAAAGGCGCGGGTTTGTGCGCGTAAAATTTACGGCCCCGAGCCTTTAAAAAACTATCAAATTTAACGCCTGAAATTTAGACGAAAAAAACGGAGAAATATTTGAAAAATCTAGACGTGATGGAGTATGCCGACGGCGCGCAGTGCATAGACGAAACGCTGATGCGGCGGGTGCTAGCCGCGCGAGAGAGCTACGACTACGCAAAATTTGACGCCCTCAGCGTAAAGCGCGCTCTTGGCGAAGAAAATCTAAGCGTAGAGGGGCTAAAAGCGCTTCTAAGTCCGGCTGCTGACGCATTTTTAGGTGAGATGGCGGAGGCGGCGCGAGATAGGACGCGCAGGCAGTTTGGCAACTCGGTGCAGTTTTTTACGCCGCTTTATATCTCAAATTTTTGCGACAGCGACTGCGTTTACTGCGGCTTTAGCTCGCGAAATAAAATCTCGCGCGTACGGCTAAAGGCGGACGAGGCTGCGACGGAGCTAGCAAATATCGCAAAAAGCGGCCTAAAAGACGTGCTTATCCTAACCGGCGAAAGCGCGAAAAAAAGCGACCTAGGCTATATCGGCGAGGTTTGCAAGGAGGCGTCTAGACTTTTTAGCAACGTAGGCATCGAGATATATCCGCTAAATGCCGACGAATACGTGTTTTTGCACGGTTGCGGCGCGGACTACGTCGTGGTTTTTCAGGAGACTTACGACCCGTCGGCGTATGCGAAATTTCACCTAGGCGGCGTCAAGCGCTCGTTTGCCTACCGCTTCCACGCCCAGGAGCGCGCTCTCATGGGCGGTATGCGCAGCGTCGGATTTGCCGCGCTTTTGGGGCTTGACGACTTTAGAAAAGACGCTCTAGCCACCGCGCTACACGCGCATCTCATCCAGCAAAAGTACCCGCACGCCGAGATCGCACTATCTTGTCCGCGCCTGCGTCCCGCGATAAACAAGGCTCACGTCGGCCCGCGAGACGTCGATGAGAGGGCGCTGCTTCAGGTCATCTGCGCGTACCGCCTATTTTTGCCCTACGCAAATATCACGATCTCCACGCGCGAGTCGGCGCGCTTTCGAGACGGGGTTATCGCAGTCGCCGCAAATAAAATCTCGGCCGGCGTTAGCACGGGCGTGGGGACGCACTCGGATAAGGCCAAAAAAGGCGACGAGCAGTTTGAGATCAGCGACGCACGCTCGGTCGAGGAGATATTGGGTGCCGTGCGAGGGCTAAATTTACAGCCCGTGATGAGCGAGCATATTTACGTTTAGGACGGCGGTTTTTTGCTGGCGTAAAATTTGACTCTTGAGGTAAATGGCGATGGAATTTGACAAATTTGAGCTCGTTTGGGTGACGAATCGCCGCTTGAGCGAGGATTTTTTCGCTGATGTTAGGTGGGTAGCGCAAAGCGGCAAGGCGGATAAAATTTTGCTCAGGGAGAGCGATCTGTCCGAGGATGAATACGAAAATTTAGCCCGAAAAACGCTTGAGATCATCGCTGAGTGTGGCTCTGGTGCGCGGCTTATTTTGCACACTTACGCAAACGTCGCGAGCAAACTAGGCGTCTGTGAGCTACACCTTCCCTTTACTAAATTTGCGGCGTTAAGTGGCGAGTCGGCTATAAATTTGAGAGATTTGGCTAAATTTGACGGCGTACGCTCGGACAAAGAGAGGGGCGGCGACATTTGCGGGTCAAATTTGACGCAAAATCTCAAAATCGGCGTTTCGGTACACTCTTTAGACCAGGCTCTAGCGGCGCAGGAGCTAGGCGCTGATTACGTCGTGGCTGGGCATATTTTTGATACGCCTTCTCACGCGCTAGAGCGAGGCAGGGGGCTTTGGTTTTTACGGGAAATTTGTGAGAGTTTGTACATAAAAACCTCCGCTATCGGCGGGATAAATTTTGAAAATCTAAGTGAGATCCTGTCTCTTATACACATCTGACGCTGCCGACGATCTTACGCGTG
>CAUUAH010000179.1:0-3705 GCA_963542985.1 uncultured Campylobacter sp.
CACGCGTAAGATCGTCGGCAGCGTCAGATGTGTATAAGAGACAGCATTATAGGGTGTTTGAGTGAGTCGTAAAAACCGTAGGACAATCTCAACCTAAATTTCTTTTTTGATTAAATTTACATTTTATAAAAATCTTTTTGAGCAAAATAGCGTATTTTTTTAGAAGTGTTTTATGATTTTAAAGTTCAAATCGAGCAATCGTTCAAACGGCGTTTTGTAGTTTTTGTAAATTTTAAAGCTTGTATATTTACCTCTTTGATGAGTCTTGCGATATTTAAAACCTTATTTTTTTGCTTATTAAGCGTGAGAAAAGGAGCATTTCAGTACTCGCTGCGTTAAGGCTCTGTTTATAATAAAACTTACAGTGTTATCATTTTAGTATCCTGTCTCTAAAACGAAATGAATGTCTTTTGTTTATTCGAAATGTTGCAAAAATGGTAATTTGGTTTTTGAGAATACTTCTAGTTTGTGTCGGTTTTATTGCACCGATATTGTGTTGTATTTTAGCTCATGCTTAAAAATTTTATAGCCGATTTCCTAGCTTTTTCTATTTTTTCTACATCTTGGTTTTCGACTGCGTTAGATGATATCCATTTTTTACCAAATAAAATTTGGGCTGCTTCTACCATGATCCCGCAAGCGTAAAGATCTTTTTCGGCTGAAATGCTTTGAATAAATGCGGTTTTTGTTTTGATGCGTAATATCTCTTGTTTGACTCGGTGAAAGGACATTTGCATGAGGCTCGCTGCCGACCATGCCCTACAAAGGCTATCTTTGTTGCTTAGCATCTCTCCTGTCAAGATATCTATCTGCTCTGGTCCGCCCACCCAGCCTAAGGCTATTATGAGCTTTTGACGAAGTACATTATCGGCGTTCATAAAAGAGAGGATCTGCGGGATAAGGCGATCACAAAACGGTGCGTAAAAATCTCTATGCTTGGATCTAGAAAGGATCTGCGCCGCAAGATAGATAGTTGAAATTTTTAGATTTTGATCGGCTGTTTTGGTTAGCTGCTCAAGTAAAAACTCTATCCCATCTCCTCCATGCTTATCAAAGCTACTTTCTAAATTTAGCCTCTTATCTTCTCGCCACTGCTTGCAGATGAGCTCATAGTGGTAGGCTACCTCGTCGCTGTCGCCTAAATTTGCAATAAATTTGATCCTTTTATTGTCTGGGAAATTTTCTTTTCCTAAATTTAAGTAGATTTTTTCAAAATCCGCTCTTGTAAGATTTTCACGGCTTATTCCCTGCTGCTCAAGTTCTTTTGAAATTTCGTCGGCTAAATTTGACATAACTTTATTCCATTTTATTTTAATTCGTTGCACATGCTTTATATAAATATATTTTAAAATTAAATATGCATCATAAAATACTGCAATGCCTTTTAAATTTACAAAAATCTAGTTTTATAATCCGTTTTTGGCTTTTTAACAGCAATCCCAATACATCCATACCTTATCGAAGTTTCTGTTTTTCAAATCGTCTTTGTTGATAAAAAAATGAGCCGTGCCGGTATCCCCGAAAATAATCTTATCATCGCTATCGATTTGCAAAAGCGAAACATCATTTTTATGTTCTTGCCCGCAATCGCGCGGATCGGTTTGTGTAAAATATGAATAACCTCCTATCTTGTGCCCAGTGCCGTAAAATAAATCATCAAATGCTTCTTTTTGTGCAGGTTCAAGCGTATCATAAAGATCCCACGGGCTGTTTCCGTTGAACATACAGCTGCACCGAAAATCTTCGGTACCGCCGTACCCTTCCGTTTCTTTAAACTGCAAACGGTGCTCGCACCATATCGGACACTCTTCGTACAAATCTTCGGCTAAGAACGGAAAATCAGTTTGAGGCGGAGCGTCAGTATGCTCGTGGAAAAGTATTTTTATTTCTTCGCAATCGTACCACACATCCGCCGAAACGAAAAACTGCACAATACCATTTTTTGGGATAATCGTCCAAATGCGGAATTTCCGAAAAATTTAATTGCGCCCATAAAATAAGCGGCTTGCCATCCTTGTCTTTCGGATAGTCCGTACTGATAGGTAAATAAGGGGCTCCCAAAAACTTGGAACTTTTTGTATTCGTTGTTTCACCGATTTTTAGGGGTTCCGCAAGAATTCGGGCAGAACGCAGCCTGTATTTTTGCAGGGTAGGTTCGTACTCTCTTAGAAAATCCGGAAATTGTTTCATGGTTAGACTCCTTAAATTTGGCGCTGGCGGAATTTACCCTGCACCCCTAAGTTGCAAAACTAAATTTAACCCTAAATTTAAACCATTTTTAGCACTTCGACTATCTCGCCCTTTGCGATAAATTCGGTCTCTTTGGGGATGATTAAAAGCGCAGCGTCGTTTGTTAGGTTATTTACGATCGCCGAGCTGCCGAGCTTCTTGCCGTCTAAATTTACGTAAATTTTACCGTCACGATTGGCTAAATTTACCGCCGTAAACTCCAAAAACGGTGAGCGTTTTTTGTAATCCTCGTCCATGATCGCCGTGATTTTAGGCTCGCTAGTTCCAAACCACGCATTTAGCAGCACGCGCACGTAGAGCACGCACATCACCATCGCCGAGTACGGGAAGCCCGGTAGCGCAAATATATATTTTTCGCCCGCTTTTGCGACCTTGATATGGCGACCCGGTTTGATCGCGGCGCCGTCGATGATAATGTCGAAATTCTCGCCCAGCGCGCCCTTGACGAAGTCGTAGTCGCCCATACTGATGCCGCCCGTGGTGACGAGCACGTCGGCTGATTTTAGCGCGCGGACGATGGCGTCTTTTACGAGCTCGGCGCGGTCGCGCACTATCTCGCACAGCACGGGTTCGCCGCCCATCTTGCGCACCATGGCTGCGATGCCTACGTGGTTTGAGCTGTGGATTTGCGCTGCGTTTTCTAGCGGCTCTCCGAGGTCTTTTATCTCGCTTCCCGTCGCTAGTACCGCGACTCTAGGCCGCACGAATACGCTAACGTTAAAGATCCCAAGCTCGGCTAGCAGCGCGGTCTCGGCGTAGCCTATCGTCGCGCCTTTTTTGATTAGGATTTCGCCTTTTTTGTAGCTTTCGCCGACTTCGCGCACGGCAAAGCCCTTTGGCACGGGCTTTTTGATGAGGATCTTGCCGCCTGATACCTCGACGTTTTCGACCGGGATTAGCGTGTCGGTGCCTTCGCTCATCAGCGAGCCGGTGAAGGTTTTGACGCATTTTACGCCCTCGACCTTTAGGCCTTTATCGCTACCTGCGGGTAGGTCGGTGATGAGCTCAAGCTCGCTTAGGTTCTCTTGCCACGCAAACGCGTAGCCGTCCATCGCGGAGACGGGACGCTCCGGGTAGTTGTCCTGCGCCGCGATATCCACGGCGATACGACGATCAAGCGCTTGCGTAAGAGTGACCTTTTCCACGCGGTCCCAAGGAGCCAGCGTAGAGCGTAAAATTTCAAGAGAGGATGCGTAACTCATAAATTCTTTCATTTTTATCCTTTTTTAATTCCCCGGCTCGGCTGGATTTTAAATAGTTTTCGGCTAGGATACTCGGGTCACGGACGACCGGTCCGCTCCCGTCGTATCCGCCGCAAACTATTTAAACTACACACAATCCGTCTGGAATATTTCTGCCGATTTTACTAAATTTAATCGTAAATTATGCTAATAAAGCATAGAAGTTTCTGTCTCTTATACACATCTCCGAGCCCACGAGACTAGCGCTCATCTC
>CAUUAH010000180.1:0-3654 GCA_963542985.1 uncultured Campylobacter sp.
CACGCGTAAGATCGTCGGCAGCGTCAGATGTGTATAAGAGACAGAAAATAAATAAGAAGCTTACAAAAAGTTCAAGCAACTTTTTGTAAGAGTGCTACTTTTTTAGCACTATTTGCCCTCTTCAAATGCGCCAGCAGATAAAATTTTAGCTATTCTAGCATTTAAAAGCTCATCTACTTTTAGCTTTTCAAGCTTATCTAGCTCGGTTATAAAATAGCTTGCGAGTGCTTTTACGGCACTCTCTTTATCTCTGTGGGCACCGTTTATGGGCTCTTCGATTACATCATCTATCAAATTTAAGCTTTTTAGATCGTCAGCGGTTATTTTTAGCGCCTTCGTAGCCTGCTCTTGTTTTGACGGATCGTTCCAAAGTATAGCTGCGCAACCTTCCGGCGAGATAACAGAAAAAACTGAATTTCGCATCATTGCCAGCTTGTCGGCTACGCCTATAGCTAGAGCCCCGCCGCTTCCGCCTTCGCCTATAACGACGGCTATCATTGGGGTTTTTAAATTTGCAAATTCAAATAAATTTCTAGCTATCGCCTCGCTTTGACCGCGCTCTTCAGCTGCAACACCAGGATATGCGCCCGGAGTATCAATCAAAAATAATATCGGAAGTCCGAATTTCTCAGCCATTTTAGCTATTCGCAAAGCTTTACGGTAACCCTCTGGATGAGGCATGCCGAAATTTCTTTTTAGTTTATTTTTAGTTCCTCGACCCTTTTGCTCGCCTATAACGACGACTTTTTTAGAGCCTATATAGCCGATAAAGCAAACTATCGCTCCATCGTCGCGATACGCTCTATCGCCGTGAAGTTCATAATAATCCCTCATCATACCCTTAATGTAGTCGATAGCATAAGGGCGATCCGGGTGACGAGCCAAAGCAAGGCGCTGAAACTCGTTAAGATTTTTGTAAATTTTAGCGGTTTCTTTTTCTAAATTTTTGTTTAGAATTTCTACCGCGTGCTCATCACCGCGAATCCTCGCATTTGCGATATCATCATCTATTTGCTTGATACCTTGTTCAAAGTCTAGATAACTTGCCATTATATCTTCTTAAATATAATAGAGCCGTTCGTGCCACCAAATCCAAAAGAGTTGCTCATAACGGCGTTTAGCTCAACTTTTCTAGCCACATTTGGCACATAGTCTAGATCGCACTCCTCGTCTTTGGTTGCGTAGTTTATCGTAGGCGGTATAAGACCTTCTTGCATAGCCATTATAGATACGACAGCCTCTATCGCACCAGCCGCGCCAAGGCAGTGTCCCGTTTGCCCCTTGGTAGAGCTAACCGGTGGCACATTACTACCAAAAAGAGCTTTTAGAGCCGCAGTTTCGTTTTTGTCGTTCGTCGGTGTTGAAGTACCGTGTGCATTAATGTAGTCGATCTGCAAATTTCCAGCCATTTTTAAGGCCTTTTTCATCGCAGAAAGCGGCCCTTCAAGCGAAGGCGAAGTTATATGATACGCGTCGCCACTCTCGCCAAAACCGACCACCTCGGCATAAATTTTAGCTCCTCTAGCCTTAGCGCTTTCATACTCTTCAAGCACGAGCGCGCCGCTTCCTTCACCCATGACAAAGCCGTCTCTGTCTTTATCAAAAGGTCTTGATGCCGTTTGCGGATCGTCGTTTCTAGTAGAAAGCGCTTTCATGGCCGCAAATCCGCCGATGCCTACGCCGCAAACCGTAGACTCGGAGCCTACAACTAGCATTTTTTGCGCTTCGCCGACCATAATGGTTTTAGCGGCCTCGATGATAGCGTGAGTAGATGCCGCGCATGCAGTTACGCTAGAGATATTAGGCCCCTTTAAGCCGTGCTCTATCGAAACTATGCCGCCCAACATGTTCACTAGCGCAGAAGGTATAAAAAACGGAGAAATTCGCCTTGAGCCTTTTTCAAGCAAGATATTGGAGTTTTTTTCGATATTAGGCAAGCCGCCTATGCCGGCAGCTGAACTAACGCCGAAATTTTCAGCGTCAAATTCGCCGAAATTTGCATCAGCCATAGCCTCTTTAGCAGCCTTTAGTCCAAGCTGGATAAATCTATCTACCTTTTTAACCTCTTTAGCGTCCATCACGCTAAGCGGGTCAAAGTCCGTTATCTCGGCAGCAATCTGAACTGGAAAATCGCTCGCGTCAAAAGATGTTATCTTTTTTACGCCGGTTTTACCTTCGCAGATAGCCTTAAATGAACTATCTTTGTCGAGCCCTAAAGCGTTGATCATCCCAATCCCGGTTACTACGACTCTTTTCAAGATCTCTCCTTACAAAAACTTATTTGTTTAGTTTCTCGATATAGCTTACGACGTCGTTTATAGTGATCAGCTTTTCAGCGTCGCTATCAGGTATCTCTACCTCAAATTTCTCCTCAAGAGCCATAACTAGCTCAACTACGTCAAGCGAGTCTGCGCCTAGATCCTCGATAATCTTAGACTCAAGTTTTACCGCATCTGGAGCAACGCTTAGTTGCTCAACTACTACGTCTCTTACGTCATCAAATATTGCCATTTTCTTCTCCTAAAAATAAAAATTTCGTGATTTTAATATATTTTAGCTTAAACTTTCGCAAAAACGCAAATTTACGCCCTTACATATATAGTCCGCCGTTGATCTTTAGCGTCTCGCCCGTGACGTAACTAGCGTGATCGCTTAGCAAGAACGCCACAGCTTCGGCCACTTCACTAGCGCTTCCAAATCTCTTTAGCGGGATGTTGTTGCTGTAGGTTTTTTTGATCTCGTCGCTTAGCTCGCTCGTCATATCCGTCTCGATAAAGCCCGGAGTTACGCAGTTAAAGCGGATATTTCTCGCCGCGCCCTCTTTGGCGAAGCTCTTGTTCATCGCGATCATTCCGCCCTTGCTCGCAGCGTAGTTAGCTTGTCCGGCATTGCCCATCTCGCCTACGATCGAAGCCACGTTTACGACGGCGCCGAAGCGTTTTTTGCTCATTACTTTTAGCGCCTCGCGGCATCCGATAAAGGCCGATGTCAAATTTGCGCCTATCACGCTAGTAAAATCCTCTGTCTTCATGCGAAGCGCAAGCTTGTCGTTCGTGATACCGGCGTTATTTACGAGGTAGCCCAGCTCGCCGTCGGCGTCCGCGATCAAATTTATCGCCTTTATAAACTCATCCTCGTCCGTCGCGTCAAATTTAACCACCGCGGCCTGTCCGCCGTTTGCTACGATTTCAGCTTGCAACGCATCGGCTATTTCGGGCTTTGAGCGGTAGTTTATCCACACTTTTAACCCCATTTGCGCTAGGGTTTTGGCTATCTGCGCGCCGATACCGCGACTTGCACCGGTGATCAGCACGTTTTTTCCGCTAAATTTCATTTTTTCTCCTTGATTTCAAATTTGACCCGCATTTTATCAGACGAAAGCTAAAAAACCTATTTTGCGGCGCAAAACCCATACCGCAAATTTACGCGGCTATTTCGTCAGCTCAAAGCTAAGATCGATCAGATCCTCCACCTGCTCGGGCGCGATTTTAGAGCTTAAATTTACGCTGATCCAGTGCTTTTTATTCATATGATAGGCGGGCAAAATTTGATCGCCGTCGCGCAAAATCGCCGCGAGATCAGGCTTGCATTTTAGATTTAGTATTTCTAGCGCTTCCCCGCTTTTAAGCCCCAGCTTGTCGCCGTCCACGCGCA
>CAUUAH010000181.1:0-3618 GCA_963542985.1 uncultured Campylobacter sp.
CTCCCCCTTCAAGAAAAATCAGAAATTTTCTAAAAATCCGCCGTCGCTTAGTTTTAGCTCGAGATCTTTTACGTAGTCTTCGGCTGCTTTTTGGTATTCGTTTTTGCTAGCGGTTTTTATTGCGCCGTTTTTGCCGGCAAACTCCAGATTCCTTTCGCGTGCAAATTTTACCGTCTGTTTTACGATATTTTCGAACGAGTTTTCACCGTTAAATTTAAGCGCGATAAAGGCGTCAAACTGTGAAAAATTTGCCGGCACGTTTAGTTCGTCGGCAAATTTTATGACAGGTTCATCAGCGGCACTAAAATACTCAAAATATCCGCGTGCTCGCTCTTTTAGGCGACTTTTGCCAGTTTCGTAAACGATTTTCGGACGCTCGTAAGTCGTTAGCTTCGCACAGTCTGCGGCTAAAATCTCCATAAAACCGAAATACGCCGATTTTACGGCGTTTTCGTCGTCTTTTAAAAGCGCTGCGACATCGGCGAAATTTATGCTTGCTGGATATACGTCGGTAAAGACTTGATAAAGCCAGTCGTATTCAGGTTTCATTAAGGCGTTGCTAATATTTTTGTAGCGGTCTTTTTCTTTGTTAAAGCCTGCTGAGATATGTAGCTTGCAAAGTTCGTCGGCGCCGATATTTACGTTAAGGTCGTTTGGAATAAGCTCTTTGTGTACTATCATACTGCGTCTAAAAACCTTGTTTGTTAAAAAGTCGAGCGTCTGTTCTTTTTCTATGCGCGAGCTAAAATTTGCGTCTATATACGTATCAAATTCGTCTATGCCTAAATTTGATTGAAAAACGTCCTCCAGCCCGACCTCGGCGAGATAAGTTAGGTTGTTTTTTTCTAAATTTTCCGCAAAATCTTTAAAATAAATCGGATAGTTAAAAACTTCTAAATATTCGTGAGCGATATAAGAATCGTTTGTTGAGAGTATATGATCGATGTGGAATTTTAGGCTATCATAATTTACGAAAATCTGGCTTACGTTGCCGTCTTTTTGGCAAAATTTAGCGTATTCTCCCAGTACCTTTAAAAGCTCTCTGGCTTTGGCTACTTTTGCGGCTTCTCCTTTTATGCCCTTGGTGCCAAACATTAAAAAATCCCTGATCGTATCCTTGATCTTCCAGCCCGGATAGACGTTGTAGCTCACGTACGCCACGCCGTTTGGGCTCAAAAATCGCTTGATGGTTTTTAGGATCGCGTCCTTTACGACGTCGGGTACCCAGCTATAAACACCGTGGCAGATGATATAGTCGAATTTACCGTAATCGCTCACGTCCGCATCCGTAAAATTGCAGATATCTTTTGCTTTAAATTCGATATTATCCACGCACATTTGCTCGGCTAGCTCTTTGGCTTTATTTATCTGCACCTCGCTTAGATCTATGCCTAGCACCTTTGCCTGCGGATTTGCGATGGCAAAAGGAAACAAATTTCCGCCGTAGCTGCAGCCGATTTCTAGCACTTTGGCCGTTTTGGACGGCGGCGGAGTTAGCGATAAAAACGAAGCCAAGGCCTCAAGCCGCGCAGGCGAAGTCTCCGCAAATGCAGCCGATATATATGGAAGCTCGTCGTAGGATTTTTGGATATCGTTCATTTTAAGGCCTTCAGTTAAAATATTTTTACGATGATACAGCAACGGCTATTAAATGCGGGTAAATTTAGGCGGTTAAGGCCGCCTAAATTTGGTTAAAATTTAAGCCCAAAAACGGCCGAAGCTATAAAGACGACAGTTGCCGTGATAAGAAAAATTCCGATGATGTTTAGCCAGATTCCGGCCTTTATCATCGAGCTGATTTTTACGTAGCCAGAGCCGTATGCGATGGCGTTTGGCGGCGTGGCGACGGGCAGCATAAATGCAAAGGTAGCCGCCATAGCGACCGGGATCGTAAACAGCATAACGTTTGCGCCGGAGTATCCAAGACCTGCGCTAACGCCTGCGATGACGGGCAAAAAGGCCGCTGCGGTAGCGGTGTTTGATGTGATCTCGGTTAGGAAAATGACGAGCGTTACGACGGCCATGATGATTGCCGCGATAGGCAGCGCGCCGAGTGCTGAAACCTGATGACCGATCCAAAGCGACAGTCCGCTGCTGCTAAACTGCGCCGATAGCGACAGACCGCCGCCAAAGAGTATGAGGATATCCCAAGGTAGCTTTTTAGCGCTATCCCAGTCGATGAGACGCTCGCCGCTTTTGTTTGCGGGTACGATAAATAGCAAAATCGCCGCACTCATTGCGATTATCGCATCAAGGCTGGCGATTTTTACGTCAAAGGACTTTAGGATAAAACCTAACGATATCCAGCACGCAGCCGCCGCTACAAATATGACTCCGACAAGCTTTTCGGGCGTGGTTATGGGGCCTAGTTTATCTAGCTCGTCTTGGATCACTTTTTTGCCGTTTGGTATCTCGCCGATTTCTGATTTAAAGAGTACGTAGGTGAGCAAAAACCAGCACGCTGCAAGCATAACGACGCTAAGCGGCACGCCCACTAGCATTCACTCAAAAAAAATCGATCTCGATGCCAAATTCGTTTTTCATGTATGCGACTAGAAGGGCGTTTGGCGGAGTGCCGATGATGGTGCCAACCGAGCCGATAGAAGCGGCGTAGGCGATGCCTAGCATCAGTGAGGTGCCAAATTTGAGCTAAAGGTGCTCGTTTTTTCTTTTATCTCCTTTGCGATGTCGCGGCCTTTGTGAAATACCGTATTCATAAAGCCGCCTTGCACGCCTTTGCGTGAAATTTCGTCCAAATTTGCCACGTCCTCGATCGCCGTAAACGTCCATTTCTGTGCCGTTAGGCGTCCGACCAAATGCAGTACGCTAAGACCCACGGGTAGCATCATTATGGCAGTTGCGGTATTGCTCACCCACATGGATAAAAACCCAGTCGCCACCATAAATCCAGCCACCAGCCGTCTCGGGCTCGTACCTACTAAAAGCACGATGCCAAGGGCGATTCTAGTGTGCAGATTCCACCTTTGCATCGCAAGAGCCAGCACAAAGCCGCCCATAAAAAGATAGATCGTGTCCGAAGTATACGGCGCCGCGACAACCTTAACGCATCGACGCCAAGCACCGGAAATGCCACCATTGGCACCAGTGCGGTTGCCGGCATGGCGATAGCCTCGGTCATCCACCATGCCGCCATCAGCGCGGCTACCGCGGCAACGACTGGCATAGCTTCTACATGCAGCTTTTTACCTTTTGCTGCAGCTAGAGCGATGTCTCCTGCGTTTGCGGGGAAGATTTTATAAACCCAAATCGCTAGCAAAACGCCTAGCACCAGCCCGATGAGCTCGACTCGGTTTGTTCTTCTGTCTATAGGAATGTTTGGATTTGCCATGATAACTCCTATGCTTGGGATAATTTGTAATACATCCAAAAAGCTTATAGCTTAAAAAATTCTTTTGCTTTAAAATTGATTTTTTACTAAAGTGTTGATAAAAGTAACAGCGATTTTAGTTAAAGCGATTTTGGGTATAATGACGGGTTAAAAATTTAAAATCACGGAAGCGAAAATGAACGCAAACGACACCATAAAAATCACGGGCGCGCGCGAGCACAACCCTGTCTCTTATACACATCTGACGCTGCCGACGATCTTACGCGTGT
>CAUUAH010000182.1:0-3601 GCA_963542985.1 uncultured Campylobacter sp.
GCGCTAGTCTCGTGGGCTCGGAGATGTGTATAAGAGACAGGCCTAGAGCGGTTATCATATTTTTTATCTCGTCAGATTTTAAAATTTTATCTAAACGTGATTTTTCGACGTTTAAAATTTTACCTTTTAACGGCAAAATCGCCTGAAACACTCTATCGCGTCCTTGTTTGGCCGAACCGCCCGCAGAGTCGCCCTCCACCAGATAAAGCTCGCTGATCGTTGGATCTTTGCTTTGACAGTCGGCTAGTTTACCGGGCAGAGTTCCTATGCTTAGACCCTCTTTTTTACGCGTTAGATCGCGAGCTTTTTTTGCCGCTTCACGTCCGCGCGCCGCCATTAGTGCTTTTTCCATTATAGCGCGAGCTTCGATCGGGTTTTCTTCAAAATACTTGCTAAGTACCTCAAAAACCATCTTTTGAACGATCGGTTTTACGTAGCTTGAGCCTAGTTTTCCTTTCGTTTGGCCTTCAAACTGCGGCTCTGGTACCTTTACGCTGATAACTGCGATAAGACCCTCGCGGATATCTTCGCCCGTGATTTTTGTATCTTTTTCGCGGGCTGCGGCATTTGCAGAGATATAGTTTGTTATCACGCGAGTTAGACCCGCGCGAAATCCCGCCTCGTGCGTACCGCCGTCAGGAGTTTTGATGTTATTCACGAAGCTTAGTAAATTTTCGCTATAAGTGTCGTTGTACATCAAGGCAAAATCTACCAAAACGTCCTCTTCGCCTCCGCTAAAAGATACAGCTTTGCTGACGGCTTCGTTTTTATTTAAATCTGTTACGAAACTTTCAAGTCCACCCTCGTAGTGAAAACTCTCGCTTCTACCGTTTCTTTGATCTTTAAAATTTATCGTGATTTTCGGGTTTAGATAGGCTAGCTCTCTAAAGCGTTTGGTTAAAATTTCATCGTCAAATTCAGTAACCTCAAAAATGCTGTCATCCGGCCAAAACTCTACCTGAGTACCGGTTCTATTTGTAGTTTTTATAACCTCAAGGTCGCTTTGAGGGATACCTTTTGAAAACTCTTGTCTATGTAGTTTGCCGTCGCGTTTGATGTTCACGACTAGTTTTTTAGAAAGAGCATTTACTACGCTAACGCCAACGCCGTGCAAGCCGCCTGAGACCTTATAAGTGTCTTTGTCAAATTTACCGCCTGCGTGAAGTACGGTTAAAACGACCGTTGCGGCTGAAATTTTCTCTGTCGGGTGCATATCGACCGGTATACCGCGTCCGTTATCGCTGATTATCGCTGAGCCTTCGCGCGTTAGTTCTACGTCTATCGTATCGCAGTAGCCCGCCATCGCTTCGTCTATGGAGTTATCGACGACCTCGTAGATCATGTGGTGTAGGCCGCTTATGTTAGTATCGCCGATGTACATGCCGGGGCGTTTTCTAACCGCTTCGAGCCCTTTTAAAACTTTAATATTTTCCGCGCCGTAATTTTGTTGCATTATTTACCTTTGTTATTTTATAAATTTATCGGCATGATTACCGTTTTTAGCTCGTTTGAGCTCACCGTAAAGGCTAAATTCGAGTCGTTAAATCCAAATTCGAAATGTTCCTCTTCGATGCTTTGTAAGAAATCAAGCAAGTATCTATTTTTCACGCCGACGTAGATTTCTTCTTCAAGTCCAGTTGCAAATTCTATCGTCGTTTTAGCTTCCGAGTTATCTTCGACGATGCTTTCAAAGCTTATGGTTTGAGGAGCAAATACGATTTTCGTGCTCTCAGAGATGATTGAGACGGTTTTGATACCTTCTATCATCTTATCTCTGCTTAGTCTTAGTCTTCGTTTTATTTCTTGCGGGATTACTCTGTTGTAGTCAGGAAATCTGCCGTTTATAAGCTTTGTAAAAAACTCGAAATTTGCGCTTTGAGCGATCAGAGTCGTATCGTCGTAGTAAATTTCGATCTTATCAAAAAATAGCTTTTGTATTTCGCTAATAGCTTTTTTCGGGATTATCAGAGAAAATTCGCTCTGAGTTGGCGTTTCAAATCTAAATACGCTAAGTCTTTTCGTGTCGGTACCGACGATATTTATGTAGTTTTGCTTGATATCAATAAATGCGCCGTTTAACTCAAATTTTGGGTTATTATTGTCTATGCTCGGGAAAATTTTCTTTAAGCTTCGCCCAAGCATTACAGCATCGATTTCAAATTTATTTTTATTTTCTATCGTAGGGAAATTTGGAAAATCCTCAAATTTATACATCGGAAGCTTATATTTTGAGTTTTTTTGTTTTATGTAGAGATAGTTATTTAGCGTCTCTAGCGTTACTTCCTCGTCCTTTAAGCTTCTTATGATGTCAAGCAGTTTTTTACCGTTAGCAGTAGCATTTCCCTCGTCCATGATTTTGACGTTTGAGAGCTTGTATGCTAGGCCGATTTCGTGGTCGGTTGCTTTTATGTTTAGTATACCGTCTTTAGCGCTGATAAATATATGTGAAGTTATAGCGCTTAGATCTTTTTTTTCTAGGTAAGGATTGGTATTTGTTACGATGCTTTCTAAAGCATTTTTGTTAATTACGACTTTCATTTTTTTCCTTTGTTTTTAAATTTCTTTTAGTAGCATTAGTAGGGGGCGTGAAAAGTTTAAAACTTCTTTTATTTGCTTTAAATAGGGCGTTTGCTGCGTTAAAAAAACTGCTTATTTTTTCACTTTTATTCACGTTTTTACTCTTTGGTTAAAATTTTATTCTTTAGTTCTTCGACGCGAACTTTAAAATATTCGTTCGTTTCTATTAGTTCGTTTATCTTTTTTATGCTGTGGCTTACGGCTGAGTGATCTTTCATATTAAAAAACTGAGCGATCTGCGGCATCGAGTTTGGCGTCAAATTTTTAGCCAGATATATCACGATGCGTCTAGCTTCGACGATATTTTTTGAGCGAGATTTGCTTTTCATCTCGCTTGGTTTGACATTTAGCTCTTTGCTTACGATTTCTACAATATTTTCTAGGTTTATGTTTTCGCGTTTTTCTTTTATCTGATCGCGCAGGATATTTTTAGCGAACTCTAGCGTGATTTCCTGTCTCATTAGCCTTGCATAAGCGTTTAAATTTATTATCGCGCTTTCTATTTCTCGGATGTTATCGCCCATATTTGTTGCGATGTAGTTTATGACGTCGGTACCAAGATAAATTTTATCAAACTCGCATTTTTTCTTGATGATTGCGATTTTAGTATCAAGCTCCGGCGGCGTGATATCGGCGATGATACCCCACTCAAAACGCGTTCGTAGTCTATCTTCAAAGCCTTTTAGCAGCTTTGGCTGGCGGTCCGAGGTCATTACTATCTGACCGTTTTTAGCATGAAGCTCGTTAAATGTGTGAAAAAATTCCTCCTGAATTTTATCCGTTTTACCTAAAAATTGTACGTCGTCTATGAGTAAAACGTCGCAGTTTCGGTACTTTTCGCGAAATCGCTCCATCGAGTGATTGTTGAGGTTATATGTAAAGTCCGTGATAAACTGCTCGCTTGTGACGCAAATGACCATTTTGCCGCCGTTTAGGCAAAAATTTCCAACCGATTGTAAAAGGTGAGTTTTGCCAAGTCCAGTTGGTCCGTAGATAAAAAGCGGATTGTAAATTTTACCAAGTT
>CAUUAH010000183.1:0-3573 GCA_963542985.1 uncultured Campylobacter sp.
ACACGCGTAAGATCGTCGGCAGCGTCAGATGTGTATAAGAGACAGGCTTTTTTCCATGGATTTTCGTTCAAATTTACATCATCAAATTTGACGGCTATTGCGCAACAGCCGTCAAATTTTAGTTTTTCTTAAAAAATCTCGCGATCTTAGCTTGCAGTTTGAAAAAGTCGGCCAGCTCCATTATCGGATATGCGCCCGCGTATTTTTTGCCGCCGGCGATATCTTTTGACACGCCGCCGCGCGCTGCTATCTGGGCAAAATCGCCGACTTTTAAATGCCCCGCCGAGCCGCTTTGTCCGCCCATCACGACGTTGCGGCCTAGCTTGGTGGAGCCCGCGAGCCCCACCTGCGAGACTAGTATCGAGCCGTAGCCTATCTCGCAGTTGTGGCCGATTTGCACGAGATTATCGATCTTGGCGTATGCTTTTACGACCGTGCTTTCAAACACGCCGCGGTCTATCGTCGTGCACGCGCCGATCTCGACGAAGTCCTCTAAAACGACGTTGCCGTTGTGGTAAATTTTCACGTGTTCGCCCGTTTTCGTGTGCGCGTAGCCAAAGCCGTCGCTGCCGATGACGGCGTTTGCGTTGATGCGGCAGTCGTTGCCGATAACCGTGTCGTTATAGATGACGACGTTTGGGTGGATGACACAGTTTGCGCCGATTTTTACGTTGTCGCCAACGTAGGCGCCCGCCATCACGAGCGTGTTATCGCCGATTATGGCGCCAGAGCCCACGTAGACGTTTGGCATTATCTTTGCGCTTGGCGAAATTTGAGCGGGTTTTGGCTGGGAAGCCAGAAGCTCTCTAGCAAAATATTCGCTCAAAATAGCAAAGGCAAGGTGCGGGTTTTCTACCACTACCGCCCTGCTTTGCGTGCCAACGAGCTCTTTTAAATTTGACGCGACTAAAATAGCGCCCGCCTTTGAGTTCTCGATAAATTTAGCGTTTTTCTCGCTATCGCAGTAGCCAAGCTCGCTAGCTTTGGCGTTTGAGAGCGAATTTAGAGCCGTGATCTCTAGCTCCTCGCCGCTAAACTCAAGCCCCAAAATTTTATAAATTTCGCTTAGTTTCATCATAGATCCATTAGCACCGAGCCGCCGCGCACGACGTCTGTGGGGTTAAATTTTTTGATAGCTTTGAGGAAATTTTCTATCCTGCTCGCGTCGTCGCTGACCATGACGACGATGTAGTTTTCGTTGGTGTTGGCCACGATGCCGTTGTAGGCCTTTAGTATCGCGTCCAGTCCGCCGAAATTTTCGCTTAGCGGGATTTTTACCAGCGCCATTTCTTTTTCGACGAATTCGCCGCTTTCGATGACTTTGTAGGTCGGTATTAGCTTGTGTAGCTGCTTTACGATCTGCTCGAGCACGCGCTCGTCGCCGCTAGTGACGATGCTGATACGAGAAAGCTCGGTGCCTGGGATGGGTGCTACCGTGAGCGTGTCGATGTTGTATCCGCGCCCTGCAAAAAGCCCGGAAATGCGCGATAAAACGCCGTGCTCGTTTAGCACGATGACTGAAATCACTCTTCTTATGCTCATTTTTATTCCTTGCTTTTTAAGATCATGTTGTATATCGCCGCGCCCGCAGGAACCATCGGTAGCACGTCCTCAAATCTATCCACGCGTACGTCTAGCAGCGCCGTTTTGCCGCAGGCCATCGCCTCTTTTAGCGCGGAGCGAAACTCGTCCTTTGTGTGGCACACAAAACCCGTTCCGCCAAAGCCCTCCGCGATTTTTACGAAATCAGGCTGCAAGCTAAGGTCGGTCGAGGAGTAGCGCTCGCCGTAGAAAAAGGTCTGCCACTGGCGCACCATGCCTAGGAAATTGTTATTTAAGATGATGTTGATGACGGGTTTGCCGATCTCGGTGGCAGTCATCAGCTCTTGGATGTTCATCAGGATCGAGCCGTCGCCGGTGAAATTTACGACCGTGCTTCCCGGCATCGCGTTTTTAGCTCCGAGTGCTGCGGGCAAACCAAAGCCCATGGTTCCCTGACCTCCGCTAGTTATCAGCTGGCGCGGCCTATCAAACGGATAAAACTGCGCGACCCACATCTGGTGCTGGCCGACGTCGGTGGCGATCACGGCGTCTTTGCCTGATTCTTTTAAAATTTTAGCCGTTTCGCGCACGACCCACTGCGGTTTTATGATCTCGTCGCTATCTTTGTAATCCAGCGGATTTAGCGCGTCATACCTAGCTAAGATCTCGCGCCACGCGGTCAAATTTTGCTCGTTTACGGTTACTTTTTCCAGCATCTCTTCTAGGACGAAATTTAGATCGCCCACGATCGGGAAGTGCGCGTTTACGATCTTTGAGATCGAGCTAGGGTCGATATCTACGTGGATGATTTTGGCGTGTTTGGCAAATTCGCTTAGTTTGCCCGTCACGCGGTCGTCAAACCGCACGCCCAGCGCGATGATTAGATCGGTTTCGCTCATAGCCATATTTGCCGCGTAGCTGCCGTGCATTCCGACCATCGAGAGTAGATTTTTATCCTCGTGCGCTAGGACGCCAAGCCCCATCAGCGTTTCGACCGCCGGGATGCCCGTTTTTTCGCTAAATTTGCGCACTAGCTCGCTAGCGTTCGCCGCTACGACTCCGCCTCCTAGATAGAGCAGTGGGCGTTTGGCCTCGGCGATGACCTCAAGCGCCTTTTTGATCTGCTTTGCGTTGCCTTTGTAGGTAGGTTTGTATGTAGGCATCTTTATCTCGGTTGGATAATCAAAATCCCCCACGGCTGCGGTTATGTCCTTTGGGATATCGACGTGAACGGGGCCGGGACGTCCCGAGCGAGCGATATAAAAAGCCTCTTTTAGGATGCGCGGCAGCTCCTCGATACTGCGTACGAGGTAGTTATGCTTCACGCACGGGCGAGAGATGCCCACGGCGTCGATCTCCTGAAAGGCGTCCGTGCCGATAAGCGAGGTCGGAACCTGGCCGCTGATTAATATAAGCGGAATGCTATCGGAGTATGCGGTTGCTAGACCAGTGACCGCATTTGTAAAACCGGGGCCGCTCGTCACAAACGCCACTCCGACCTTGCCGCTAGCACGCGCATAGCCGTCTGCTGCGTGCACGGCGGCTTGCTCGTGACGCGTCAAAACGTGCCTAAAATAACTCTGCTTATATGTCTCGTCGTAGATGTTTAGCGCCGCGCCGCCGGGATAACCGAAAACCGTGTCTACGCCCTCCTCGCGCAAGGCTTCCATCACCATGCGCGAACCAGAAATGCCTTTTATCATCTGTATCGCCTTTTGATAAATTTGACCCCGATTATACAGCTTTAAGGTTTAAAAATGCGTAAAATCGGGCTTAGAATTTGGATCGTGCTTTGAAAGGGCTTAAATTTGAGTAAATTTGTGAGCGAAATTTAGAAGGAGTCAAATTTGGATAATTTTTTAAATTTGATGCGCCGAGACCTGCACCTTTAAGGTGCCAAATTTGGTTTGATCAAATTTAGCGTTGCAAGCTGGGTTTCTTTAAGTAAAAAACAACCTCAAACGGTTGTTTTTTACTTTATTGTAAAGCTGTCTCTTATACACATCTCCGAGCCCACGAGACTAGCGCTCA
>CAUUAH010000184.1:0-3536 GCA_963542985.1 uncultured Campylobacter sp.
TGGCTAGACATTTTTTGCACCGATTTTACGGCCGGATAACTCGCATGAAATCCGCAGCAGTCAAGTCTTTTTTCAAATGGTACTATTTTCGCGCCTAGAGCCTCTACTACGGTTTCAAAACTCTTTGGATTTACCGAGCTTTCGTGGTTTTGGGTGGCTTTTTCTGGGCGCAGGCTATGACAACCATAAAATAGCGCGACCTTTAAATTTGAAAGCGGCTTAACGACTTTAGCCCTTAGGGTTTCTACGTTTTGATAAAGTACCCAAAGCAGGCTAGTAACCTCCGTGGTGCCTTGATACTGCATATTGCCCTTAGCTAGAAAGGTATTTATCCTGTCTTTTTGGCCGCAGTCAAGTGCTGTTTTGGCTCTAGTTAGCGTGAGGAAGCAAGTGCTGCACGTAGTTAGCACGGGCATATTCATGCCTTCAGCTAGAGCCAAATTTCTAGCATTAGCCACTAGCGTAGCGATAGGATCGACGTCTTGAGCTTGCGTGGCGCCGCAACAGCTCCAGCCTTTGATCTCGTGTAGTTTGATACCTAGTATCGGCGCGATGGCCTCCAGCGAGATTTTAGACTCTTTTGCCGCTTGACTTAGGACGCATCCCGGGGAAAAAGCAAATTCATTTTGTGCGCTCATCTTTTACTCCTTATCCGCGGCGGTGCGCGCGGCTTTTATCATTTCTACCAACTCTTTATGACCCTCGATATCCTCTTCGCCGAATATATGCAAAGGATTCATCTTGCCCGCACCCATCAGTTTTAGCGCGATATCGGTTTTGCTTACAGCCATGGCGCCTTCGCTTCTAAGGGCGAGTAAAATTTCATTTAGCCTGCCCGAGCCCTCGACCAGGTCGGTAAGGAAGGCGTTAGCGTGATCCGGACCTTCGCCGGTATTTATGCCTTGTTTTTGGGTGAAGACTCTAAGCGCTGCTATGTCGTCGGCTGCGCTGATGCCTTTAGGGCAGCGGTCGGCGCACTCTTGGCAGTGCACGCAGTTCCATAAACCGCCTAAAACCGCAGCTTTAGCGTGTAGCATCGGGTCTTTGCCCCTAGAGTCAAACGTCGCTCTGTGTGCGTGAGTGAAAACAAAAGGCTCCATGTAGTCGCTGCTATCAGCCGTCAGCTTGCTGCACTCAGAAGCGTAGCATCCGCACAGGATACAGTCCCACTGCTTTTGGATCTTGTCGTACTGCTCCTGGGTTTGCTTACAGCCTTTTTCGGCAGAAAACTCATCCTTTGGGATAAAGGTCGGGCGGATCTTTCTTAAATTTTCGATAGAAGGCTCCCAGTCTACGACCAGATCGGAGATCACTCTAAAATTTGCTAGCGGGAAACAGTTATAACCTCGGGATTGTCGTATGTCGCCAGCAGCTCTTCCATCTTTTCGTCGCAAGCTAGCACCGAGTGGCCGTTTACCCTCACGCCGCAAGCGCCACAGATAGCCGATCGGCAAGATGCGGTGAAATTTAACGAAGCGTCCAAATTTTGCTTTATAAATAGCAAAAGCGATAGCAAAGTCTTGCCCTCTATATCTTTTTTATCCACGACGTAGGCTTGTTTGTAGTGTCGCATACCGTCGTATCGGTCGATGATTATTTTCATTGCGGTTTCCTTCCGTCAAGCGAGAATTCCGTGACTACGACGTTTTTATAGCCAAGCTCTAGCTTGCCGTCGTTTAGCGTCACGATGCTATGTTTTAAGAAATTTACGTCGTCTCGTTTAGGGTAGTCCTCCCTAGTGTGAGCGCCTCTGCTCTCCAGCCTTTTGCGTGCGGCCAAACAGGCGCAGCGAGATAGCAGGATCAAATTTCCCAGCTCCACGTAGTCGGTAAAGGCCGTATTCATAACCGGATTTGCGTTTGGTACGCTTAGCTTATCGTAGCGAGCCTGTATATCCTCTAGCGCCTTTTCTAGGGCGTCTAGCTTGTCCTGAGTTCTAAAGATACCCATATTATCCCAGTTTTGTTTACCTAGCTCCTCGCGCAGGAGATACATTTCGTTTGCTTCGCCTTTGCCGTTTGCGACTTTTTTAAATTTCTCGTGCCATTTTTTAGCCAGCTCTTCGGTGTTTTTGCCGCTACCGAAACTAGCCGTTTTGGCATACGCACTAGCTCCCTTGCCGGCTAGCTGACCAGTTACCACTGCGTCTGAGAGCGAATTTCCTCCGAGACGATTAGCTCCGTGGATATATACGCACGACGCTTCGCCGCCCACGTAAAGACCCGGCATCTTCGTGCTCATATCGTCAAATTTATCCACCTCTATACCGCCCATAGAGTAGTGCGCGGTAGGGCGGATCGGAACGGGATGCTCTACTAGGTCTAAATTTTCAAAAAGCAGCGCGGTGTGTCTAATTTTAGGCAGTTCTTTCATTATGGTTTCTTTGCCTAGATGCCTAACGTCAATGAGTACGTACGAGCCCAAACCCTCGCCGTAGCCGCGTCCCTCGCGGATCTCGGTCTCGATAGCGCGAGCCACGACGTCGCGAGGAGCTAGCTCCATCTTCTCGTGGTAGTTTTTCATAAATCTCTCGCCCTTGTTGTTTAGCAGATATCCGCCCTCGCCGCGAGCCGCCTCCGTGATGAGGGTGCCACCGTTTGCTACGCCGGTCGGGTGAAACTGTATCATCTCGGGGTCTTCAAATCCAAGCCCCGCTCGCACCGCAGCCGCTACGCCGTCGCCGGTGGCGATATAGGGCACCGAGGTTCTGTTGTAAAATATCCTCGTATAGCCGCCCGTAGCCACCACGAGAGCCTTGCAAAGCACGGGAGTGATGTCGCCGGTTTGGAGATTTCGTAGCACTACGCCCTCGCATTTACCGTCCTCTACGCCGATATCTAGCAGCTCGTAGTCCATCAGAAATTTAACGTCGTTGCTAACCGCCTCGTCAAAGCAGGCATGCATAACTATGTGACCGGTTTTGTCCGCCGAATAGTTACATCTGCGCTTTGAGGCGCCGCCCATCATACTTTGCGCTACGCCGCCCGGTACGTCGCCTTTTTTAGCGTCTACGCTGCCGCTTGGATTTCTGGAAAATAACGTGCCGATATAGTCCATCTCGGCTATCGCTTTGCCCGCTAGCTCGCAAAATTTGATCGCTGCGTCTTGATCGACTAGATATGCGCCGCCCTTGACCGTATCGTAGGCATGCAGCTTATAGGAGTCGCCGTCCTCAAATTCGTCACGCCGTTTATACCGTCCTCGGCCATACAGGTGGCGTTTCTTGAGGGCATCATTTTGGTAGCTACGATGACGCTAAGCTCCGGGGCGGCTTTTCTAGCGGCAACTGCTGCGCGCAGTCCGGCGCCGCCCAAGCCGATGATGAGAATATCGCAAGAAGGAAGCCCGTTAGCCTTGCCGCTAAAAGACTCTTTTTTAGAAGCTTTTTTGCTTGGCTTTTTGTCGTCGCAGCCGCTAAGTGTCAAAGCTCCGACGCCGATACAGGCTTCCTGCAAAAACCTTCTTCTGGATAAATTTTCGTTCATTTGGTACTGTCTCTTATACACATCTCCGAGCCCACGAGACTAGCGCTCATC
>CAUUAH010000185.1:0-3508 GCA_963542985.1 uncultured Campylobacter sp.
ATGAGCGCTAGTCTCGTGGGCTCGGAGATGTGTATAAGAGACAGGATTTGCTCGTGCATGATGTCTTTTGCTGCGGTTCTCAAAAGCTCATAATTTTCGCTAAAAAAGCAAGCCGTGAGAAATGCGGCATGAGAGAGGTTATTAACGCACTCGCTCATAGTGAAATTTTTAGGTAGCTTGGCGCGAGATTCATTCGTGCTCATGGGCTTGTCGGGGATCACGACGACGGCTTTGATATCGGCGCTTAAAGGTTTTTTTATAGATTTTACTTTGCCGTTTTCAACGACTGAGCTCACGAAGCCGCCAAGCGTCGCAGGAGCTATGTTGTCCGGGTGATTTTCGTAAACTAGAGCCTGGTTTAAAATAGCGCTTTTATCAGCCTTAAATCCAGCTGCCGCGTAAGCTGCCGCTATGGCTGAAGTGATGACCGCAGAGGAGCTGCCAAGGCCGCGAGAGAAGGGAATTTTATTGGTAAAAATCATACGAAAAGTATCTTTTTTGCCGGTTAGTTTGACGTAAATTTCATTGAAAATAGATAAAAAAATGTTATTTTTTTTAAGAAGCGCGTTGTCTTTGCCTTCGCCTAAAATGCTCACTGAGGCGAAGTTTGCCCTCGTTATCTCGACTGTATTGTGCAACTCTAAGGCAAGACCCAAGGCGTCAAAACCGGGGCCAATGTTTGCGCTCGTGGCGGGAACTAAAATTTGCAATAAATCTCCTAAACGGCTTGTATAACGTAATTTGGTAGGGTATCTAAATTTAGATTTAAAACGGCTAAATTTTGTGGCAAGCCAAATTCGCCCGCTTGCGCCTTTTGTAGCTTGACACCATCTGGTGTATCTACGAAGCTTAAGTTTTTATTCGCCCGTATCGGTGCGCCGCCGTTTAGCTCAAAGCCGCTAACTGCGTAAAATTCGCACTCTTTTACGATGCTAATGGTCTTTAAAACGACGTATGCGACCTTGACACCCATAAAACTACCAGGGCCGTTTGCGTAGATGATTTTTTGTAGGTTAAATTTGCCGCCGTTTAATATCTCGTCCATTATTTTTACTAGGGAGACGTCGGACTTTTCTTCGCTAGAAATTTGCTCTAAAAGCTCGCCGTTTTCGTCATAAACGCCGACGATTAGCGGCGAGCTAAGAGCGATAACTAAAATTTGGATATTTTTTATGCAAATACCTTTTGATATTCGCGCGCGAAATCGCCTTTTAGCGTGACGATCTCGTAGTTTTTATCGTCGCTTAGGATGGCTAGCGTTAGCTCATGATTTAGCTCGTGACTGCCCGCAAAGCTCGTATAATCAGCCATCAATGGCGCACCCATCAAGCTTAGATCGCCGATCGCGTCTAAAATTTTATGGCGAACGAATTCGTTTTCAAAGCGCAGGCCTTCGGGATTTAAAATTTTATTATCGTCGATAACCACGGCGTTATCTAGGCTGCCGCCGAGGGCTAAATTTTGCGCTCTTAGCATCTGGACGTCTTTTAAAAATCCAAACGTCCTAGCGCGCGCGATCTCCTCGATGTAGGCTTGTTTGCTAAACTCGAACACGTAGTTTTGCTCGCCGATTATCGGGTGGGCAAATTTGATAGTAAAGTCGAATTTCGGGTTATTTGACGGCGTTACTCTGGCGAATTTTCCGTTTTTGTTTACTTCTACTGGACGTTTGATTACGATTACCTTTTTATCTGCGTCAAGCTCCGCTGTGCCGGCTTCATCCAGCATCATGCAGTAGCTTATCGCCGAGCCGTCCATGACCGGCACCTCGTTGGCGTCTAGGACTATGCGGATATTGTCGATGCCGTAGCCGTTTATCGCGCTAAGGAGGTGCTCGATCGTCGAGATGTAGCCCTCTTTGCCGCCGATTACAGTTGCCATTTGAGTATTTATTACGTTTTTCGGCTCGGCTTTAAAGCTCACTCCGAGGTCTTTTCTGTAAAATATTATTCCCGAATTTGCCCCGAGCGGCTCAAGCGTGATTTTTATCGGTTCGCCTTTGTGAAGCCCGATACCTACGCCTTCTACGGTTGATTTTATAGTTGTTTGTTTCAAATTTTCGCCCTTATTTTTCTTATTCTTGCCATTATACAACAAATTTACAACAAAATGGCAAATTTATTCGACCATTTTTTTAGCCGCGCTTAAAACGCCCGTTACGTTGTCCTTCATCCAGCCGTTATCCATCCACTCCTCCGGACGTACTTCTATTCCTTGCACCAGCATGCCAAAGTGCAAATGATCGCCCATCGCTAGGCCCGTAACGCCCGTGTTTGCGATGACGTCGCCCGCCTTGACCGAGTCGCCGGCTTTGACGTTTAGCGAGCTGCAGTGTCCGTAGAGCGAAAATAGCCCGAATCCGTGATTTATCAGGATGTTGCGCCCATAGATGCCGTTATCCGCGGCAAATTCGACCGTACCGTCGTTGTTAGCGACGATGTCGGCTCTTTGCGTCGAGGCTAGGTCGATGCCCATGTGCCAGCTTTCGCTGATGTCTTTATCCTCAAATGTATAATATCTGTGGTCGCCGAAGCTAGCCACCGCTTTGCCGTTTTTAAGCGGATAAAATTTATTTACGCTAAAGTTTTCCGCCGCGTCTATCTCGACTTTTGCGGCGATTTGCGAGATTATTTTCTCATTTGCCTCGCGGAGATTTTCATTTACGAATTTCATCTTTTCCAGATTGCTCATAGCGTCGTAGTTTTTGGCGTATTGCTGCGCTAGTTCGGGGGTTTTTTCGTTTAAAAATCTACTTTGGCCGTCTAGTTTTATTTTTGAGGTGCGGTATTTTTTGTCTTGGTAGAAAAATCTTATCTTGCTTTTGGTTATATTCCCCGCCGCATCAAGCGCTACGACGTCTGCGCTAAACGAGCCTTGCTGTGCCGGCCAAGCGACTAAAGAAGCATAGTAGCCCTCTTTTACGAATTTGCTCGGGATAAATTTTTTACCGTAGTTCGTCTCGATATAGACCTCTTTTAGCATCTCGTCAGTCGCCTTAAACACGACCGTCGCGCTACCGCCTTTAGTGATGGCGTATGAGTGGTTTAGGATGTTTACGTCGGGCTTTTTATTATCGACGGTGATTTTGACCTCTTTTTTTTGCGTGTTGCCGAGGAAAAATCCCCATTTGCTAGTATCGGTGGCCTCGATCACGATGTTGTAGATATCTTTTTGTGCGCCAAATCCGGTTTTAGGAAAGGTCAAATTTAAATCTACGATTTCAGACGGAGCTTCAAATTTTTGAGTTAGCAAATTTACGCTGCCTTTTTCGTCTACGAGTGAAATTTTAACTGATTTCACGCCGCCTTCGTCGGTGATTTTGATCGGTAGAGGCGAGGTTAGGTTCCAGTAAATTTGATCCGAGATGGCGATGTTCGGCGATTCGCGTTCAAATATTTTTGATGTAAATAAAAAAGCTATCGCCGCAACTAAAAGTAAAATAATAACGCCGAAAAATATCAAATTCGGATTGCCGCGTCTTCTCATAAAAATCTCCTAAATCTTAAAG
>CAUUAH010000186.1:0-3499 GCA_963542985.1 uncultured Campylobacter sp.
ATTTAACCCTGCTTGGCAAAAATTACTCGCTATTTCGTTAAATTTTAACAGCAGTAAAACAAAAAGCCGAATTTTATAAATTTTTTAAATTTTTCGTAGTATGATTTTGTTTTTTGAAGGGGAAACAATGGACTTTGACTTCGGCGTTACGGCGTATTTGATATTTTTCGCGGCGGCCTTTGCGGCTGGCTTCGTCGATGCCATCGCGGGCGGGGGCGGACTGATCGCGCTGCCGACGATCATGGCGATGGGCGTACCGCCTCACGTGGCGCTAGCTACAAACAAGCTTCAAGGAACTTTCGGCAGCTTCACCGCGGCGTTAAATTTCGCCCGAAAAGGCATGATAAATTTCCGCGAAGTGTTTATCGGCATCGTTTTTACCTTTATCGGCGCGTGCGTCGGCACGGAGCTTATACTGTTTTTGAGCGCCGAGTTTTTACGCGTTATTATCCCGTTTTGTTTGATAGCGATTTTCATCTATACGCTTTTGATGCCAAAGGTCGGCGACGAGGATAGAGCCGCTCGTATGAATGCGCGAGCTTTTTACGTGATATTTGGCCTAATTTTAGGCTTTTACGACGGATTTTTCGGGCCGGGAGCGGGCAGTTTTTGGACATTTGCGATGGTTGCGCTCATCGGGCTAAATATGAAAAAAGCCGTCGCGCATACGAAAATCCTAAATTTTACCAGCAACATCGTCTCTCTTGCCGTCTTTATCGTGGGCGGACAGATACTTTGGGCGGTCGGGCTTTTGATGGGAGCGGGACAGGTTTTGGGCGCGTATTTCGGTTCAAATATGGTCATGAAAAAGGACGTTAAATTTGTTAGAATTGTGTTTCTAGCCGTCGTGGGCGCGACGATATTAAAGCTCGTTTACGATAGATTTTTTGCGTGAGCGGCTGATTTTAAAAAACGACGTAGAAATTTGAGCTAAATTTGACAAAAAAGCTAAAATTCGGGCGAAATTTGAGGTAAGCTTAAAAAACTTTTAACGTTTATTTGGATAAAATTGCCGTTAAATTTCATAAATCTAAGGTTAATCCATGCAAGAAAATTTGTTTTTGTTTACAGGTTGGATCGCTTCTTTGTTTACCGACAACGAGCACGTTATCCACGCGGTAAATTACGCGGGACATCTCGTTTTAGTCGCGATTATCGTGCTTATCGTGGCAAAATTTGCAACTAAAAATTTGCAACTCGTACCTCGCGGAACGCAAAACATCCTCGAAGCGTATTTAGAAGGCGTCGTATCCATGGGCAAGGACGTGCTAGGCAGCGAAGCGTTATCTAGAAAATACCTGCCGCTAGTCGCCACCATTGGTTTGATCGTATTCGTAAGTAACATAATAGGCATAATACCTGGATTTGAGGCTCCGACCTCGAGCTTAAATTTGACCCTTACACTAGCGCTCGTGGTTTTCGTGTTTTACCACTACGAAGGTATCCGCGTAAATGGCGTGGTTAAGTATTTTGCTCACTTCATGGGACCAAACAAATGGCTAGCTCCGATAATGTTTATCGTCGAGATCGTTTCGCATCTGTCTCGCGTCGTATCGCTTTCTTTCCGACTTTTCGGTAACATCAAGGGCGATGATTTGTTCCTTTTGGTCGTACTTGCTCTTGCGTCATACGCTGCGCTTCCGGCGTTTGTTTTACTTACGTTTATGGCGTGCTTGCAAACATTTATCTTTATGATTCTTACTTACGTGTATCTTGCCGGCGCGATCTTGATCAGCTACGACGAGCACTAAAATTTAAATTTACGCGTCCGCCAGCTAAAATACGCTAAAAATCGGCGGGCGCAAAACCCTTCTTTTTATCTAACTTAAATAAAAATCCTGCTAAAATAAGCCCTAAATTTTAAATAAAAGGCAAATTATGTTTGAAGTCGTTATCGGGCTTGAGGTTCACACCCAGCTTAATACAAAAACTAAAATTTTCTGCTCTTGCTCTACGAGCTTCGGCGATGAGGCAAATACGCACGTTTGTCCGACTTGCCTAGCGTTACCTGGATCTTTGCCGGTGCTAAACAAAGAAGCCGTGAGAAAGGCGATAAGCTTTGGCGCGGCGGTAAATGCGACTATAAATAAACGCTCGGTTTTTAACCGTAAAAATTACTTTTACCCAGACCTTCCAAAAGCTTATCAAATTTCGCAGTTTGAGATACCGATAGTGGAAAAAGGCGAGCTTTTTATCGACGTAAACGGCGAGAAAAAACGCATCGGTATCACTCGCGCGCACCTTGAGGAGGACGCGGGCAAAAACATTCACGAGAGCGGACAGAGTCTAGTCGATCTAAACCGTGCTGGCACACCGCTGCTTGAGATCGTGAGCGAGCCTGATCTGCGCAGCTCCGACGAGGCGGTCGCGTATCTAAAAAAACTACACTCGATTTTGCGATTTTTAAACATTAGCGACGCTAATATGCAAGAGGGAAGCTTTCGCTGCGACGCCAACGTCAGTATCCGCCCAAAAGGCGACAGCAAGCTTTATACGCGCGTCGAGATTAAAAATTTAAACTCGTTTAGATTTATCCAAAAAGCGATCGACTACGAGGTCGAGCGTCAAAGCGCGGCATGGGAAGACGGCAAATACGATGAGGAAGTTTATCAAGAGACTCGCCTTTTTGATACCGTAAATTTGGTCACGCGCTCTATGCGAGGCAAAGAAGATAGCGCCGAATATAGATATTTTCCAGATCCTGACTTGCTGCCCGTCGAGATCCCGGAGGAGATGTATAACGAAGCGATCAAGATCCCGGAGCTTGCCGAACAAAAGGTTGCTAGATACGAGCGCGAGCTTGGCGTCAAAGAGGACGACGCACTGATTTTAACTAGCAGCGTGGAGACGGCGAGGTATTTCGAGGAGCTCGTGGATGCTAAAATATCGCCGAAGCTTGCCGTAACATGGCTCATTGTCGAGCTTCTAGGACGCCTCAAAAACGGTGCTACGATCGAGACATCGCCCGTAAATTCGGCTAAAATGATAGAGCTTTTGCGCCGTATAGAAGACGGCACGATAAGCGCGAAAGCGGCGAAAGAAGTACTTGACTATCTTATGGAAAACGACGATAGCGTAGACGCCGTCATCGAAAAATTGGGATTAAAACAAGTCAGCGACGACTCGGCTATTGTAGCGATAATAGATCAAATTTTAAGCGCGAACGCCGATAAGGTCGCCGAGTATAAAAGCGGTAAGGACAAGCTTTTTGGATTTTTCGTCGGGCAAACGATGAAAGAGGGCAAGGGCGCGTTTAATCCCGCAAAAGTAAATGAGCTTTTAAAAGAAAAATTAGGTTAAATTTTGCGTGCGTTGTTATTTGGCGGCGCGGTTAAATTTAAGTTGTTTAATTTTCGCAAAAGCAAGGCTTGAGCTTGCAGGCGGGCCGGTCAAATTTAGCTAAAATAAACGTAAATCACAAAAAAGAGAAAAAATGAAAATAGCCATCATCGGAGCGGGGAAGTGGGGTAGCGCGCTTTTTCATGCGCTTTCGCAAAGA
>CAUUAH010000187.1:0-3458 GCA_963542985.1 uncultured Campylobacter sp.
CCTTTGCGTCGTTACACTCATAACTGCGAAGAAAAGCGTAGTTTAAAACCCTTCAACATAAAAGCAAAATAACGTCAAATTTTAACAAACTAAATTTTAAATTTTCAAGACGCGGGTCTGGGCGAGTAAATTTTTCAAATTTTGCCTCAAATTTAACTCGCATCGACCTGGATTTTATACTTGCCACAGCGGGTGCAGCGAAACAGATAGCCCGCCATATCGCCTCCTGCGATGAGGCAGTCACGCACGTCCTCTACCGCAAACTCGCCGCGCAGGGCGTATTCTGCAAAGACCTCCTCTGCGACGCCCAAATCCTGCAGCTCCTTTGTGCCCACGTCGCCTAAAAACTCGCAGTAATCGTCGCAACACGTGAGCCAATGCGCCCCCTGCCAGCTAAAATACCCCGGCGTCCTTTGAAACAGCTCCTCGGTTTTAGCCTGTGCGTTCGAAGTGCTAGGCGGGAGAGGATCTGCGTCCTGGATAAAACTGGCGTCAAATTTTGCCGACGCCGCGCCGTTAGCGATGCAGTGCGGACAGAGGTATTTCACGTCCGTCGTGCTGTAAACGCTACCACAATAATACACGTCCGTCGCCTGCTCGCAGCACTCGCAAACCACGCTCGCGTCGTCCTTAAACACGCCCATTTTAAAGGGGTCCGGGTGGTAGCGAAAATGAGGCAGGCTTTTTAGCTTTTTGCTTTGGCGCGCCGCTTCGCTCGCGGTTTTGGGACGCTTTATCGCTCCCGCGTCGCCGTTTTGCGCATACTGCTTCAGATAGCCGAGCTTTTTGAGTTGCTTTCTATCCTTCGGATCGCAAATTTTGCCGAGTAGCTCGCACGCGCTCTTTTTGAGTCCCAGTAGCTCGTAAACATCCACCAGCACGAGCTTTGCCTCTTTTTCATCGCATTTTTCGAGCTCGTCTTTGAACTCAAATAGCGCCAAAACGCTCGCCGCGCCGCCGTCCGAATCCCAAAACGCCTTTTTAAGCGCGATATATTTTTCTCTAAATTTATCCATTTTCTCCCCTCAAATTTGCGGTTGCGTGCGGTACTATCTTTAAATTTTACTGAGTAGACCTGCTATTTTTGGATCAAATTTTAATCCGCACAGATCGCTTTTAGCTTTGCGAGATCTAAAATCAAACTATGCGAAAATGCGTCTATCACGACTCCGGCGTATTTGCCATCAGCGCTTTCTAGCATAGCGGCGTAGTCTTTTAGACGCAAGTTTATCGCCTCTTGCTCGGCGTCGTTTCGCCATCTCATCATCTCGGCCCTACTGGAAAATGCCGGAAAATAGCTAAGCCCGCTCTCCTCGTCTTCAAGTAGGACAAATTTGATATTTGAGCCCTCTTCTTCGTAAACTGCGCTACCGTCTGGTTTTGTTAGGGCTTGATTTATGAGTACGGGAGCCAAAAACTCGGCCTTTTTTAGCAGTGCTATTAGCGCCTTTTCGCTTTGCTCGCCGCCGTCTAGTAAAAATGCGTCTATGAAATCGTTTAAATTTTCGTTCATCTCTCGCCTTGGATTAAATTTGGCGTATTATACATTTTTGCGTTTTTAAATCAAAATTTAGCAGTAAATAAGCTTTGCGTTGCTATAATCACAACCTTACTTCAACTGGCGGGTTCATAGCTCAGTTGGTTAGAGCATCCGGCTCATAACCGGATGGTCCCAGGTTCGAGTCCTGGTGAACCCACCACCCATTCACATTAATTATCTCAAATTTTAAAAGCTATTTTATCATTGGTTTTACCCTAAAACTTATTGTAAGCCAAATTTAATCCGTCAAATTTGAGCCGATTTTTAAAATTTAGCGGTCAAATTTGACGTCAAAACAATAAAAGGCGAAATTTGATTCGCCTATTTTTTGGTTTGTTTTAGCAGGTCCATCTTCATCTCGTAGTAGTCCACGCTCATATCGACGTAGTGCTTGTGCGGGTTTTCAAAGCGCTGCTCCTCCTGCCAAATTTCATTTTCTAGCTGCTCTTTTACGTACTCTCTGATTTTCGCTAAATTTGCCTTCTCGCTCACACGCTTGCCGTCTTTTACGACTAGATTTTGCAGCTGTTTTACCGTGCAGCCCTCAAAATACAGCTCCTTCCAAGGCTTTTGGGGATCTATGTAGCGGTAGGGTTTGGAAAGATCCGGCGTTTCGTCCGCGTTTGCGATGAGGTCGGCTATGGCTTGGCCGTTTTGGTAGATGCGCCAGACCTTTTTTATGCCAGGATTTGTCATCTTTTCTATGGCTTCTGAGAGCTTGATGCGAGGGCTAAATTTGCCGCCATTCTCGACTGCGACAAGCTTATAAACTCCGCTAAAAATCGGATCGCTCTTAGAGGTTATCAGCCGTTCGCCCACGCCAAAGCCGTCTATCTGTCCGCCTTGGGCCAGGATCGAGGCGATAGTGTACTCATCTAGGCTGTTTGAGACCGTGATCTTGCAGTCTTTTAGCCCAGCGGCATCCAGCATCGCGCGCGTTTTTTTGGATAGATATGCTAGGTCGCCGGAGTCCAGTCTGACCGCTTTTAGGCGTTTGCCCAGCGGCTCTAGCACCTCTTTTGCCGTTTTTATCGCGTTTGGCACGCCGCTATGCAGCACGTCGTAGGTATCTACGAGTAGCGAAGCGGAGTCTGGATAGAGCAGGGCGTAGCGCTTAAAGGCTTCAAATTCGTCGCCGAAATACATAACCCAGCTGTGCGCCATCGTACCGGTCGTCGGTATACCGAAGGCCTTAGCCGCCAGCACCGTAGCCGTGCCGTCCGCTCCGCCGATGTAGGCCGCCCTCGCGCCGTAGATCGCAGCGTCTAGGTTGTGAGCGCGCCTAGCGCCGAAGTCAAACACGCTCCTGCCGTCCGCGGCCTTTACGATGCGCCTAGCCTTGGTCGCGATGAGGCTTTGGTGGTTTATCTGCGAGAGGATCGCGGTTTCTATGAGCTGTGCGTCGATAGGCGAGGCTACGACGGTCATAAAAGGCTCTTGCGGATAGATGATCGTACCCTCGGCAAATGCGTATATATCGCCTCTAAAGCGAAATTTGCGCAGGTAATCCAAAAAATCCTCGCTAAATAAATTTAACGAGCGCAGATACTCTACGTCGCTCTCGTCAAAGTGTAAATTTTCTACATACTCAATGATTTGCTCAAGCCCCGCAAATATCGCAAAACCGCCGCCGTCGGGTACCTTGCGGTAAAAAACGTCAAACGCCACGCGCGGTTGATCCCCGCTTTTAAAATACCCCTCCGCCATCGTAAGCTCGTAAAGATCCATCACCATGCTGACATTTCTCGCGTCAAACTGCGTCATTTTTGCCCTTTCTCGTTAAAATTTGATAATGATATAACCCTGCGGCTTGCGAGACGCTGAAATTCGGCGGAACGGTTTTTAACAAATATATTATTTAATCTCATAATACTGTCTCTTATACACATCTCCGAGCCCACGAGACTAGCGCTCATCT
>CAUUAH010000188.1:0-3409 GCA_963542985.1 uncultured Campylobacter sp.
ACGCGTAAGATCGTCGGCAGCGTCAGATGTGTATAAGAGACAGGTATTTGTTTTTGTAAAAGTCTTGTTGCCAAATTCACTAACGGCGATAATTTTAAAATTTCCTAACAAAATTTCACGTGCTTTTTCGTAAATTTTATCTTTTGTGCTTAAAATAGTACTTGGCAAAATAATACCACAAACTCCGTCTTTAGTCATAATCTGCGCCGCTCGTTCAATAAAGAAACACTGAATATTATCATTTGTTTCTAAATTGTTAGCCAATGCGCTAAGCTCGTATTTTTTATAATTATCATCGTCTTTTAACGTCGTTAAAAAGCCTTTTACTGAGTAAGGTGGATTTGCGATTAAGACATTAAAACCGCCTTTGTCGATATCTTTGTGGTAGGCTAGCGCGTCTTGATCTATAATATTTAAGTCTTGCCCATACATAAAGCTTGCAACCTTGCTTACTTTACCCAAACGACTTTCTTTTTCTATACCATAAATATTTTTGTGATGGCGCTTTAGCTCGTCTGCGTCTTTTATATAATTAGCCTTAATAAAGCTTGCGTATTCATTTATAAAATGCCCCGCCCCGCAAGCATAATCAATCACTCTAACGTCTTCGTTTTCTTTTAAAATTTGCTCTATTGGCAGGCTTTGAATAATAAATTTAACGATAGGAAGCGGAGTAAAAAACTGCCCTTCGCTTTGCTTGATGCCTTGATCCAAAAAGCCCTCAAACAAATCGCCTAAATATTGATTATGCTCGCTATTTGTTAGACGAATATTTTCAAACATTTCGACTACTTCGGTTAAAATTTTGACGTTTTTCTTAAAAAGCTCTTCATTATAAACTTCTATAAAAGCAAAGTCGTTATTTGTGTAAAATTTAAGCTCTCTAAAATATTTTTCTATCGTCTTTTTAGTCTCGTCGGGATCTTTTTTAAGAAATTTAAAAGCATCTTGAATTTGCTCGTCCGAGACGTATGCGATCTCTTTTTGCAAAAATTTCATCATACCTTTTTGATAAAGTTGCTGGAGCCTATCGCTAAAAGCATAAATATCATCATATCTTTTGCCGCGATAGTTAAATTTAAGCTCGTTTGGATTTTCTAACTCATCAATAATCTTACAAAGAAATAAATTTAAGAGTTTGTCAAAAGCGTTTTCTCGTCCACTAATGTTGTACTTTCGCATAATTGTCGCAAATTCATTATATTTACCGCCCACGTCGCTTAAAGTAATCTCCTGTAAGCTCCGCAATGTTTTTTGATTTTGTTTTATGTTAAACGGCTTGCTATCAAATACGCCTACGCTAAAGCCATCATACTCATAAGTATCTCGCCAAACTTGAAATTTTTCTATATTATTCGTAGCATTTTCATAGGTTTTATCGGTGTTTTTACTTATCTTTTCATCGTCGCTTAAATCTATCGCAAAGTACTCGTTTTTAGGTGTATTGCTATCAAAATCAGCCGTATAAAGAAGCAAAAACTTTGCAGATGTTTCTTGCTGATAATAGCTAAAAAGCTGACCGCCGTTTTCTCTCATTTTGGATAGCTCTTTTTTATACTCCATGCCAAAAGTTTTGCATTCTATTATCATATATGTTGAGCCTTGATTGTCTTTTACGATAATGTCGGCTTTACCGCTTTTATGATCTCTACCAAGTTTCCATTTGCGCTCTATCTCTAAATTTGAGGGTGCGTAACCGCTAGTTAAAAGGCGATCTATACACTCTAAAACAACGAAATTTTCGGGATGATCGAAATTTGAGCTAGTTTTATCGCCGCAAATAAGTTCTTTTGGATAGACAATTTTTTGAGATTTGAAATTTATTAGAATATTGTCGTTTTGATAATTTTTAGTAAAAATTTCACCGCTTTTATCCGGTATAAAATTTAGTTTTTGCAGAAACTCTTTTAAATTTTCTTTTGTTATCATGTTTCACCCCCTAGTTCTTTGTCTTAAGTAATACGTAGTTATATTAAGAGTCGTTAGTATAGCATTTTTCGCACGCATATACTTAATAACGCATGGGATAATTTTGACGAGCGCTTTAAATTCGGCGCTACCGCGCCACCGTTTCCAAGGCACGGGTCTCGGCGGGTAAAATTTGAAGTCAAATTTGCAAATTTGGCCCAAATTTGACTTCAAATTTGGACGTAAAAAAGCTAAGGCGAAGTATCGCGAGATGATTTTAAATGTTTTGAAGTAAATTCCGTCCCAAGACTAGACATGCAGTCTGTCGCAGGGCGAAATTTACGAAATCATTTAAAAGCGCTCGCGAGACGAGCCGTTTTTAAAAAAACGAGCCGCTATTTTTTAGAATACTGTGCGTCGAGGTAAGGTATTAGGTACCCATACCCCTGCTTCTCCATCTCCTCCTTTGGCACAAACCTCAGCGCGGCGCCGTTGATGCAGTATCTTAGCCCTCCTTTGTCGCGCGGACCGTCGTCAAATACATGCCCCAAGTGCGAGTCCGACATCGCGGTTTTGACCTCGGTGCGCACCATGCCGTGCGATAGATCGGACTTTTCGGCGATCAGGCTCGCGTCGATCGGCTTTGTAAAGCTCGGCCACCCGCAGCCCGCGTCAAATTTATCGTACGAGCTAAAAAGCGGCTGACCGTTAGTGATATCGACGTAGATGCCGATACGCCCCTCGTCGTTTAGCTCGCTACTGTGCGGTCGCTCGGTCGCGGCGTGCTTTACGACGTCGTATGAGATGGCGCTTAGTTCATTTTTTAGCGTTGCGTCGTCTTTGTTTTTGTAGTTTTGCAAATTTTGCTTCATATCTCGCTTTTTGTCGCTCAAAATTTCGCCCTTTTTAGGTAGGCTCTCAAAGGTCACGTGGCAGTAGCCGTGCGGATTTTTGTCCAGATAGTCCTGGTGATACTCCTCGGCTTTGTAGATATTTTCTAGCGGCGCGACCTCCGTTACGATGGGCGCTTTGTAGTTTTTTTGTTGTTCGGCGATAAAGGCTCTGATCGCCGGCTCGTCCGCCGCATCGGTGTAGTAGATGCCCGTACGGTACTGCGTGCCGCGGTCGCCGCCTTGCTTGTTTAGGCTGGTGGGATCGATGGTGTTAAAATAAAATTTGAGCAAATGCGGCAGATCGATCACGTACTCGTCGTATTCGACCCAGACGGCCTCAGCAGCGTTCGTGTCGCCCGTACAGACCTGCTCGTAGCTAGGATGCGGCACCTTTGAGTTTGCGTAGGCCGTGTAGGTGCTAACCACGCCCGGAAGCTGCTTGAGATAGGCCTCCGTACCCCAAAAGCACCCGCCCGCTAGCACGATCGTTTTGTTCGCGGTCGCAGACTCTTTTGTTTTATGATTCATCTGTTCTCCTTGTAAATTTAAAAATATACCTAAAAATCTGTCTCTTATACACATCTCCGAGCCCACGAGACTAGCGCTCA
>CAUUAH010000189.1:0-3405 GCA_963542985.1 uncultured Campylobacter sp.
AGATGAGCGCTAGTCTCGTGGGCTCGGAGATGTGTATAAGAGACAGAATCACGCCAGAACCCCTAAATATTGAGGCGGACGTGAAGCTAAACGACGCAAATTTGCCTCGCTACTTCGCCTACGCTAAAAACTATCTGGATGCGAGCCTAAAAAGCGGTGAGCTAAATGCCGAACTAAACGTAAAATATGCCGCGGATGCCTCCGTAAGCGGCAAGGCAAACATCGCAAACATCGAGCTTGCGGATGGCTCGGGCGATAAGGTTTTTGCCTTTAAAAACCTCAAACTATCTAAAATTTCGTTTGCAAAAAATTTCTTAAATTTAGAGCGCGTGACCCTAAGTGCGCCGTTTTTAAAGACGCATCTAAACAAGGAGCGCGAATTTAACCTAAGTCGCCTCGTGAAAAAGAGCGAGAGCGAAAACGCGCAAAAAGCGGACGCAAAACAAGCCGTCTCTAAAAACGAAAAGCCCGTAGAGGCCGCAAAACAGCAGAAAAAAGAGGGCGAGTTTGATTTTGCTATCAAGAACATCCTCGTAGAAAACGGCGACGTAGACTTCTCCGATGCGTCACTATTTATGCCGTTTGCGACCAAGATCACCAAGCTAGAGGGCGTGCTGATGGATATCGACAGCACTCGCCCGACGATGGGTACGTTTGAGGGCGTAGTCGGCAAGAGCGGCTTTAGCAAGATCGGGCTCAAGCTACTGCCGTATGATCCTAAAAAGAGTACGGAAGTCAAATTTAGCTTTAAAGATATCGACCTAGTCGATGTGACGCCTTATAGCGGACAGTTTTTGGGCTACAAGATAGAAAAAGGCAAGCTAAATTTGACCCTAAACTACGATGTTAAGGACTCTAAGCTAAACGGTAGCAACGTCGTAAATCTAGACACGCTCACGCTTGGCGAAAAGGTCGAGTCTAAAGACGCGGTAAATTTACCCCTATCACTTGCCATCTCGATCCTAAGCGATCAAAACAACCAGATAAACATCGATCTACCTGTGACGGGCGACCTAAATGACCCTGATTTTAAATACGGCGGCATCGTCTGGGAAGCTGTAAAGAAGCTATTTGCAGACATCACGCTGGCTCCGTTTAGGTTTCTAGGTAGTGCGCTAGGCCTAAGTAGCCAGGATCTTAACACCATCGACTTTATGCCTGCAAATGCCGAACTAATCGTATCCGAGCAGGCTAAGATAGCTGACTTTATCAAGCTAACGACGGCAAAACCCAAGATGAAGCTAAGCATCACGCCTGCTTACTCGGACGTGGACATAACGGCGCTAAAAAACGCGAAGCTAAACGAAAAAATCGGTCAAACGATGGCGCAAATGGGCAGCGACTACGCAGGAGCGCTCGCATCGCTAGCTCCTAAAGAAAAAAGTAGCGACGAAAAGGCGCTGCGGGAGGCTGCGCTAAAAGGTATCGAGGTGAAAAAAGAGCAGCTGCTAGATCTCGCTAACGCAAGAGCCCAGGCTATCAAGGCGGCCCTAGCGCAGGCGGGGCTGGCTGAGGATAGGATGACTGTCAAAAAGCCTGAAAAAACGGACGTCAAGCAGGGCGAATACTCAAGCGTGATGATGGGCGTGGCGGACTAAATTTGCGCGGTTGTAATTGCGTATTTTGTCGTGACCGCGTTCTTGTTTGTTCGCCTTACTTACAACAAAGGATTTTTGGGTTTAAATTGCAAATTTGACACACCGAGACCCGCACCGCGAAAATGCTAAATTTGACCTCGTCAATTTTGACGCGAGATAAATTCGCGATATTTTAAAGCTAGAGGTCAAATTTGTCTCAAAAATAGCTCCGCCACGGCAGTCGGGGCTGCAAAATTTTTTAAAAAGATTATTTCGTCGGCAGCACGAACTAACGCGTCAAAAACTGAAACGCAAGCCGACCAAAGTAAAAATTCGTCTGCAAAAATCTACGAATTTAAGTTTTAGTTCGGTAAAATTAGTAAAAACTTTACAAAGGTCAATCGTTATGAGAGGTTACAAAATCTTTTCGGGCACCGCAAATCCGGCATTTTCAAAGAAAATTTCGCACTATTTATCGCTTCCGCTTAGCGAAGCTACGATCAAGCGCTTTAGTGACGGCGAGATCAGCGTGCAGATCGGCGAGAGCGTGCGCGGCAAGGATATTTTCATCGTCCAGCCTACCTGCGCGCCCGCAAACGTAAATTTGATGGAGCTTTTGATCCTAACCGACGCGCTTAAGCGCAGCTCGGCCAGCTCGATAACGGCGGTGGTGCCGTATTTCGGCTACGCGCGCCAAGACCGCAAGGCCGCTCCTCGCGTACCTATCACGGCAAAACTCGTGGCAAATATGATGCAAACGGCGGGCATCGACCGCGTCGTCACGATCGACCTTCACGCAGGCCAAATTCAGGGCTTTTTCGACATCCCGGTCGATAACCTCTACGGTTCGATCATCTTTAACGACCATATCAAAAACAAAAATCTCAAAAATCCTATCATCGCTAGCCCCGATATCGGCGGCGTCGCGCGCGCTAGAAGCGTCGCAAAAGCCCTAAATCTCGACATCGTCATCGTCGATAAACGCCGCGAAAAAGCTAACGAGAGCGAAGTAATGAACGTGATCGGCGACGTGGCGGGCAAGGACGTGATCCTGGTCGATGATATGATCGACACGGGCGGCACGATAGTAAAAGCGGCTAAGGTCTTTAAAGAGCGCGGCGCGACATCGGTGATGGCGTGTTGTACGCATGCGGTGCTTTCTGGTAAGGCCTATGAAAACCTCGCAGATAGCGCGCTAGACGAGCTGGTGGTAACCGACACGATACCGCTGCGTGAGGAAAACGAAAAGATAAAAGTGCTCAGCGTCGCTCCGATTTTTGGCGAAGTGATCAGACGCGTGTATCACAACGAAAGCGTAAATTCACTATTTGACTGATTGTAGGCGGCGCTTTGGTCGCTATTTTTGATTAAAATACCCCTTGGCGGCGTATGCGGTAAGCGTGCGACGTTTTTAAATTTATACCTATCTTTAAGCGTCAAATTTAACTCTCTACTTACGACTCTCAATTTATACCCAAATTATTCACGCCGTAAAGATGCGGGTCGTACCGATCAAATTTGACTGCGTCAAATTTACTCAAAAAAGGCTGAAATTAAACGTAACTTTTCACGTTTTTTTCACGGAGTGAAAAGTGAAATAATTTATATTATTTTGGTTAATTTTGTAATCTTAAATTTAATCCCAAAAGCCCATAAAATAGGCATTTGTTGCTAAAACAGAACTTAAATTTATACAGCTTTAAATTTGGAGAAATTTTGAAATAAAACTTAATGATAAAGGCGAAATTTAAAAGTTATTCACATGCGGCACGGCGGTAAAATTTGAATCGAAATTTAAAAAGCGAGCCCGAAGCCAGGCTCGCAAAAG
>CAUUAH010000190.1:0-3380 GCA_963542985.1 uncultured Campylobacter sp.
AGATGAGCGCTAGTCTCGTGGGCTCGGAGATGTGTATAAGAGACAGGCATTTTATGTAATTGTTAAAAAGTTTAAGCTAATCGGCAATAAAAAACTGGTAATGAAAAAAGTTTAGTTTTCAATACAAAAACGCAGATATGCCCTAAAATAGGCACTTTGCAATTTAAGCATTTGTCGTTTTTAAGTTTCAAACGCTTAAACGGCTAAATTTTCTTAAGAATTGAGATGTTTCACGGCTTTTTTGGCTCGAAACTTAATTAAGCTTCGTTTGTGAAACAAAAACCGTTTTTATTCGTTTCACGCTTGCCATTCGTTGGCTTTGTAAATGCCTAAAACATAAATAGCGTCACCCTCTATCGCAAACGGTATTACGTAGCTTTTAAAAATCAAGTCTCTTATGCTCTCATCGTCAAAATTAATAGATTTGCGACAAATAAGAGGCGTTTGCGCCGTACGTTCTATCTTTGCGATAAGCTCGTTTCTAAACTCTCGCGCCCTTTTAGGCTGTCTTTTGCGATAAAATCAAATATCGTTTTTAACTCGCGCTCAAATTTAGGCTTGTATTTTATCACCATCGCATAATCCGCGCTTTTAGCTCGTCGTGGCTTATCGTCTCAAACTCTCCGCGCCTGATAGCTTCAATGTCTGATAATATCTCGGTTTTGATAGCTTCTATTTTTTTGCGCGCCTGGACTTCATCTATTAGCCCTTTGCCTTGTAGCGCTTCATCAGCTCGCGCGTTTAGCTCATCTGCGTAACCGTCGTCGATAATCAACTTTTGATTAGTCGTATCAGCTAACGCTTTACTTATTGCCACTATTTGGCTTATTAGCGTTTCATCTGCTCGTATGGTTAGAGTTTGCATTTTAACCCCTTTGAATTTTAATTATCTTATCTTAGATTGGTTAAAAGGAGGCTTAGCCTTGATTTGTAATATGTCCCCAAATGCCGCTTGGTTTATTTTTAAGCTCGCTAATCGCCATCGTAAGCGTATCGACTTGATCGTCGTGTAGATGGCTATTAGTCGCCGTAAATTTCTCGCACTCGTCGATAAAATCGCTAACCCACGCTCCGCTACTAGGTAAATTTACGTATCCGCTCTCAATGTAGCCTACAACGTCTAAAACTCTAGTGTATTTATCCTTTTGCGGCGTTACGGCTTTTACTGGGATATTATTCTCGCGTTTGATTTTTTGTATTAGCCCCGTACCGCTTGATTTGTCCTCAATGTAAAACATTAACCCCGCATAAGCCGGTTTATGCTTGACGTAAAAGTCCTTAGTAGTGTTTTCAAGCTCTACCGCGTCCCATTTGCCGCGCTTTAGGTCAATTAAATAAACCGCGCCGTCAATCCCAAGCCCAGCTAATAGTAAAACGCTGTAATCGTTTTGTTCCCCTGTCTTTTGCGCCGTATCCATAAAGACGCCTACGCGCGAAAGGCGCGGTAAAATATCAAATCTCTTAAACCACGCGCCCTTTATTATCTCGCCGCCTTTAGTCGTAGGGCGCTGCTGATAAAGCGCCGTCCAAGCGTAAGAGCCTATCGTGTTTTTGATCTTTAAGTAGCGTTCTATGTCGTAGCGTTCAGGGTGTAATACTTCGCCCTCTTTGCGGTGTTCCTCGTCGCGCTCGGCGATAGCGGGGAAAGATAAAATTTGCCATTTGTCTCCGCCGTTTTCTACTTCTTTGATTAGCCGCCCCGCTAAATCGTCCTCGTGCCACCGCGTCATACCGAGTAATACCCCGCTTTTAGGGCTAAGGCGCGTGTAAAGCGTCGTAACGTACCAATCCCACACTCTATCCCTAAAAGTTGCGCTATTTGCTTCTGCTGCGTCCTTGATAGGGTCATCAATAATTGAAATATCCGCTCCCATACCCGTAATACCCCCGCCTACGCCCGCACTCCTATACGCGCCCGCGCGTCCTACGATCTCAAATATTTCGCTATTTCTTAGCGCGTTTTGCGTTACGGTTACGACACGCTTTGAATTGAGTTTCGTTTCCGGGAAAATATCGGCGTACGTGTCGCTCATCATAATGCGCTGCACGTCGCGGTTCATACGCGTACTTAAATCTGACGAGTACGAGCTGGCTATCATTTGCAAATTTGGGTTTTTACCGAAAGCCCAAGCGGGGAAAGCTCTACTAAATAGCTCGCTTTTTCCGCTTCTAGGCGGGGCAAATATCATTAAGCGCGGCTGTTTGCCGTCTATTACGTCGTAATAAAATTGCATTAACGCGTTAGCTATGGTGGTATTAAACCAACCTACTTGGTAATTGGGGTTGATCTCGGTTACAAAGCGGATTAGACTACGTCTTGCTAGCTCGTTTTTAATTTGCTTTTGAGAGTATTGCGTCAAGTGTTTCGAGTTCATCGTCGCTTAAATTTGATAGGTCTAGCCCTGTTTTTTGGTTTTGCTGCGCGTTGGTGTTGTTAATGACCGTCTGCGGCTCTTTGCCTAGCACGGTCTCTTTATTGCGCGCGGTTATCCTGCTGTGCGTCTCTAAATCGTTTAGGTTTTTAGATTCGGCTAGTATTTTATCGGCTAGGTTCTGATTTTTAATCGCCGAATTACTAAAAAACATTAAAGCCTTGACGTTGTCGCTCACTACGTCTTTAACGGTTGCGCGCTCTACTTCGCTAAGCGTCGCTAGTTCGGTATTGTATTGCGTGCCTTTAGCTATCGTGTCTTTTAGGCTTTGTTCTACGCCTTTGCAGATTTTATTTATCGTGCCTAAACCTAGCTTGTATCTTTTGGCTAGCTCTCTTTGGCTAAATTTGCCCGTCTTATGCTCGGTTAATATTAGCTCCTGCGTCTCATCTGTTATTTTTGCCATCGTTTGCCTTTTTTAAATATTTCGTTTCGCACATCTTGCGCCTATCCTCGCTCATCCTGTGTTTTAATATCCACTCTAAAGCTTCTTTAGGCGTGTTTAGTATCGCCTTTAGTTCGGTTTGGTATTTTCTTACTTCGCTTTGCCTTAGGTTGTTTATCAGGGTTTCGTCTGTATAAGGGCTGTTAAATACCTCGCGGATTAAAAACGATAGTTCGGTCAAATAGAAATGATCGTCTCTTTGTTCCCAGTCGGGATAAAGTCTATCCAGCGTAGCATAAAAAGCGTCTAGGGGTTTAAGGTCTAAGGCGGTGTTTAGCGTTGAGGTTTCCATATTTTGATTATGGCATATCGCTAAAATGAGCGTTCGGCTTGCGTTCACCGTTTGTTCGTTATTTTTGCCTTTAAATACGCCTTAAGCCGTGTAAATCGTGGTTTAAGCGTTCTTTGAGTGTTCATTTTTAAAGCTCCGTTAAAAATAGACTTATGGGGGGGGGGCTGTCTCTTATACACATCTGACGCTGCCGACGATCTTACGCGTGTAG
>CAUUAH010000191.1:0-3342 GCA_963542985.1 uncultured Campylobacter sp.
TACACGCGTAAGATCGTCGGCAGCGTCAGATGTGTATAAGAGACAGGAAATTTAAGCATAGCTGGCAAGAAAAAGCGCTGGCTTAGCGTGCCGGGGGATGAAAATCTAAAATTTGTCGTCGTTGCCGCTAGCTACCGCCAAAAAGGCGAGATTAAGCTAATAAACGGGCTTAAAAGCGGCGATGAGACGATAATTTTTAAGATCGTAGAGGGCGAATACAAAAAAGAAAAAATAACCGTCGAGGGTAGCAAGGTGACGCCTCCAAAAGAGGTGCTAAAGCGTATCAAGGAGGAGCGCGAGGAGGCAAATAAAATCTATGCCACGGCTAATGCCGGGCTAAAATTTAGCTCCAAATTTATCCTGCCGATGAGCTCGGCGGTCACGAGCCCGTTCGGTACCGCGCGCGTATTTAACGGCACCTTAAAAAGCTATCACGGCGGCACGGACTTTAGAGCGGCGGTCGGCTCATCGGTGATCGCGGCAAACGACGGCGTAGTCGTCATCGCAAAAGATCGCTACTATGCTGGCGGATCCGTGGTGATCGATCACGGCGAGGGCATCTATACGCAGTACTATCATCTAAGCGCGCTAAACGTTAAAGTCGGCCAAAGCGTCAAAAAAGGCGATACTATCGCGCTTAGCGGCGCTAGCGGACGAGTGAGCGGACCGCACCTGCACTTTGGCGTGATCGTTGGCGGGGTGCAGGTAAATCCGCTAAATTTCATCAAAAAAATCAACGAAATTTTAAATTAACATTTTTTTCACGACTTTTCTTTAAACTTCGCTCATCTTTTTGAAGGAGAGAAAATGAAAAAAGTAGTTTTGATCAGTATGTTGGTTGCGGGCGGGCTTTTTGCCGCTTCGCTTGAAAATAGCACGAACGACGAGCTTTATAAAATGGTCGCAAACGCCGACGCTAAGACGCTTAGCGAGGTAGCTTTTGAGATAGATAAGCGCGCGGGCAAGCTAAAATTTGAAGCTAAAGAGGCCAAACGCGGGCTAAAGGCTGAAATCAGAAAGAAGCTTGAGGCTATGAGTATCGCCGATAGAGAGCGGTTTATGCGCGAGTTTAGAAACGGCTACAACGACCAAGTGGGCGCGCTAAGCGTGGCGGAGGCCAAAAAGCTTGATATCGAGCTAAAAGACGGCGATGACGACGATGATCTGCACAAGAAATTTAAGCGCGATTTTAAGGGCGGATTTAAGCACGGCGGTAAAGACATGATGGCGCAGGACTGTGCAAATGCCGGAGATTGTAATCAAACCGGCGGCTACAAAGGTCCAAAACATCCGATGAAATAATAAAATTCGAGCTTCCTTTCTGGAGGCTCGAACTTATAAATTTATGAAATTTTACCTTCAAATTTAGATGAAATTTGATAAATTTACGCAGGATCTGTTTATGGCTAAATTTAAGTTCGAGCTGGCAAATTTAAAGTAAATTTGAGACGTTGGGCAAAAATTTAGCGTAAAGCCGCGCCGACAGACGTAATAAGATCAAGCGGATAAAACGCCGTAAAACGACAAAAGCAAACAAAAACGGAGCGAAAATGAGTAAAATTTTGATCGTCGAGGACGAAAATATGCTGCTTGAGATGATGTGCGCGTATCTGGAGGCGCAGGGCTACGAGACTGCGGGCGCGAAAAGCTACGACGATGCGTTAAATTTGGCTTATGAAAGCAACTTCGATCTTTGGATATTTGACGTCAAGATCATCGGCGGCAGCGGCTTTGCGCTACTTCGGGAGCTGCGAAACGCGGGTAAAAACACGCCTTGTATATTCACGACCTCGCTAAACACGCTTGATGACGTGCAAAGCGGCTTTACTAGCGGCTGCGACGACTACATCAAAAAGCCGTTTGAGCTAAAAGAGCTACATCTGCGCGTACAAAATCTGCTAAAACGCACCTTCGTGCACAATAAAAACGAGCTGATAAATGTCGGCGAAAATTTGGGCTTTGATATGAATCAGGGCTTGCTATTTCGTGACGGCAAGGCTGTCTCGATGCCCAAAAAGCAGTCTAGGCTACTCGCACTTTTGCTAAAAAACCAGGATAAATTTTTAAGCAGAGACGAGATTTATTCTCAAATTTGGGACTACGACGAGAGCCCTAGCGAGCTTAGCCTACGCGTTTATATCGCGGAGCTGCGTAAAATTTTAGGCAAAGACCATATCGTTAGTGCCTCAAAGCTGGGCTATAAATATGTTTAAGCTTTTTGGTGCGGCCGAGATGCAAAGAGTATGGCGCAGGCCTGAAATTTCATCCAAATTTACGCAAATCTTTTGCGGTTTTAAGCTTAAAATTTTACATCCGCGAGACGCCATCAAATTTAACCCAAAAGGCGGCAAATGTCCTTGCTAAAACCTCTTAAAAAAGCCTTTGCAGCACTTTCGGACCGTCAAATTTTACCTATTTTTTTGCTTTATTTCATCACGAGCGCCGCATTTTTGGTCTTTTTTGCACAGATGTTTTACGAGCGCGAGAAGCATTTTATACTCGATCGCGACGTATTTATTGTGCGAGATTTGCAGCATCACCTGCAAAATAAACTGCAAAAAAACGGCGAGATAGACGACGATGATTTCGACGACGTCGAGGCTTTTGCCGTAAATTTAAAAACGGGCGAGGAGATCGAGGATGATTTTGAGCCGCGCGAGGGCATGCCGCAAAGATACAAGGACGGAACGAACTCTGTGGTGCAGTTTTACCTCAAAAATCGCCTCGGCGAGGAGGAGTACTATGTCGCCGTTAAGGTCGCAGATCCCGAGTTTGCGATTCTCACGCTAAAACTCAAGATAATGTTTTTCTCGTTTATGATACTGCTTGCTATTTTAGTCATAGCTTATTTTATCATCCGTCTTTCGCTGCGTCCGCTTTACCGCCGCATCGACTTTTTAAACGGCTTTATCAGGGACACGACGCACGAGATAAACACGCCTCTTAGCGTCATTTTGATGAGTATCGAGATGTTTGAAACCGATCCGAAAAAATATCTAAACAACATAAAAACCGCCTCCAAAACGATCTCAACGCTATACGAGGACCTCACACTAGTAAAGCTTAGTGGCAAAGATGACGCCCCCGCGACGAGCTTTAGCCTGAGCGAGCTGGTGCGCGAGAGAATCGGGTATTTTGGGCTAAATTTGGAGCAAAAAAATATAAATTTAAGCACGCAAATCGCCGAAGTGCAGTTGCGCTCATCCTATAAAAAAACGCGAAAAATCATAGATAATCTGCTCAGCAACGCCATAAAATACTGCGACGAAAACGGCCGCGTAAGCGTAAATTTAACCCCTGCTGCGCTCGCGATTTCAAACAGCGGCGCGGGCATCGCTAAGG
>CAUUAH010000192.1:0-3333 GCA_963542985.1 uncultured Campylobacter sp.
CTACACGCGTAAGATCGTCGGCAGCGTCAGATGTGTATAAGAGACAGCCCGTATAAAATCCAAGACGCGATCAAAAAAGCCTTTGAGAGCGAGTCTAAAGAGTACGACGACAAGGTCTTTTTAGACGTGATGGGGCACGTGTTTGACAGCGAAGTTTTGAGCGTCGAGGACGTGCAAGACTACATCGAAAAGGCGCTTTTTAACGCGGGACACTTCGACGTGATGAAGAGCTTTATGCTCTACCGCCACACGCACAAGCTTCAGCGCGAGCAAATTTTAGGACTAAACGAAGACACGACCTACATCAACTCCACCCAAACCATCAGCGAGTACATCAACGGTACCGACTGGCGAATTCTCGCCAACTCAAACACCAGCTACTCAAACGCCGGCCTCATCAACAATACTGCGGGCAAGGTCATCGCCAACTACTGGCTGGACAAAGTATATAGCAAAGAAGAGGGCCTCGCGCACCGAAACGGCGACTATCATATCCACGACCTAGACTGCCTTACCGGCTACTGTGCGGGCTGGAGTCTAAGAGCGCTTTTAAACGAGGGCTTTAACGGCGTGCGCGGCAGGGTCGAGAGCAAAGCGCCAAAGCACTTTAGAGAGGCGCTTTATCAGATGGCAAATTTCCTAGGAATTTTACAAAGCGAGTGGGCGGGCGCGCAGGCGTTTAGCAGCTTTGACACATATCTTGCGCCTTACGTTTTCCGCGACAAGTTAAGTGATAAAGAGATCAAAAAGGCTATAACGAGTTTTATCTTTAACCTAAACGTGCCGGCTCGCTGGGGTCAGAGTCCGTTTACCAATGTAACGATCGATATCACCTGCCCGTCCGATCTACGCGATCAGATCCCGACGCGCGAGGATAGGCATATATTTAGCGATCTGGAGGATACGGAGCTAGCGCAGGAGGCCGCTAAGCGCGGTTTTGGCAAGCTAACCGATATGACCTACCGCGCCTTTGAGCCCGAGATGAACCGCATCGACAAGGCGTTTTACGAGATCATGACCGAGGGCGACAAGTGCTCGCAGCCTTTTACCTTTCCGATTCCGACCGTAAATATCACTGAGGACTTCGACTGGGACAGCGAGGTGGCGAAGGTGCTTTTTGAAAACACGGCGAAAATGGGGTCGAGCTATTTTCAAAATTTCGTCGGCTCTCAATATACCGTCGATGAAAACGGCAACCGCGTCGCAAACGATAAAGCCTATAAGCCGGGCCACGTACGCTCGATGTGCTGCCGCTTGCAGCTAGATTTACGCGAGCTGCTAAAGCGCGGCGGAGGGCTGTTTGGCAGTGCGGAGATGACCGGCAGCATCGGCGTCGTGACGCTAAATTTGGCTCGCCTGGGATATCTATATAAAGGCGATAAAAAGGGGCTCTACACGCGCCTTGAGTATCTGCTAAATTTAGCCAAATCAACGCTCGAAAAAAAGCGCGCCTTTATCCAAGAGATGTACGAACGCGGCCTGTATCCGTACACCGCGCGCTATCTAAAGCACTTTAATAATCACTTTAGCACTATCGGCATCAACGGCATGAACGAGCTTTTGAGGAACTTCACGAACGACAAAGAAAATATCGCGACCGATTTCGGGCGGGAGTTTGCGATCGAGATGATCGAGTTTTTGCGCGGTAAAATTCGCGAATTTCAAGAGAGTACCGGCAACCTCTATAACCTCGAAGCCACGCCTGCCGAGGGCACGACGTATCGCTTTGCCAAAGAGGATAAAAAGCGCTATCCGGATATCATCCAGGCCGGTTTTGGCGAAAATATCTACTACACCAACTCCACGCAGCTGCCGGCAAATTTCACCGACGACGCGTTCGAGGCGCTCGATCTGCAGGACGAACTGCAAAGCTCCTACACGGGTGGCACGGTGCTGCACCTATACATGAAGGAGCGCATCAGCTCGGCTGCGGCCTGCAAAGATCTCGTACGCGGCGTGGTAAATAACTACAAGTTGCCGTATATCACGATAACGCCGGTCTTTAGCGTCTGCGCTAAGCACGGCTATATCAGCGGCGAGCACGAATACTGCCCGAAATGCGACCAGGAGCTTTTGGCTAAATTTAAGGCTGAAAATAGCGTAAAATAGGCTAAATTTGAGCGGCGAAGCGTTGTTTGGCCTTGCCGCTTTTAAATTTGACTGCGTATTTATGTATAAAATCAAAATTTAACAAAATTTGACCCCGTCCGAGTCAAAATAGGCGGGGGCAAATTTGATTTTTTCTCGCAGAGCGCTTCCCTGCTCTCTGCGCTATCTGTCAAAACTATCATTTCTCCCCTAGCGGCCAATAAACGATCGGCTTAGCTCCGAGTCTTGCTTCGCCGTGATACATGCCGAGCTTATCTTTTGTCCATGCAAAGCCCGTGTGTCCGTTCTTGTCGATCGAGATGATGCCGCCGCTACCGCCGAGCGATTTGACCTGAGCTACTGCTTCTTCGGCAGCCTTTTGCACGTCGGAGGTTTTGTATTTATAAAGAGCTGAGACCTCGTGCGCGGCATTTACGCGCATGTAGATGTCGCCCGTGCCGGTGCAAGAAACCGCCACCGAGTCGTTATCTGCATAGGTTCCGGAGCCTATTATCGGGCTATCGCCGATGCGGCCGGTCATTTTGTTTGTCATGCCGCCGGTGCTGGTAGCCGCGGCTAGGTTGCCGTTTTTATCCAGCGCTATCGCGCCCACAGTGCCAAGATATGGGCGCTCGTGTAAATTTAGCGACGTCTTTTTCGCCTTTTCGCTATCAAGTAGCAGCTTTTGCTTCTCTTTAGCTTTTTGCAGCGCGTCGTATCTAAACTGCGTGAAAAAATACTTCTGATCCACCATCTCTAGGCCGTTTTCTTTAGCGAGCTTGTCGGCTCCCTCGCCCGCAACTAGCGTATGCCACGTCTTATCCATCACGAGCCTGGCGCCTAGGATTGGGTTTTTGATATGCCTTGCCATCGCGACTGCGCCCGCTTTTTTGGTTGAGCCGTCCATGATCGAGGCATCAAGCTCGTTAAATCCGTCGGCAGTAAAGACCGCGCCCTTGCCCGCGTTGAAATTCGGATCGTCCTCAAGCACCATAATGGCCGCCGTTACGGCATCCATCGCGCTACCGCCTTTCTCAAGCACGGCTTGACCGGCCAAAAGCGCCTTTTTCATCGGCTCCTCACGGATTTTAAATTCCTCTTTGGTTAGATCAAGCCCGCTGGTGCCGCCGTGAATGACGATAACCGGGGAAAATTTCTCCTGCGCATTCGCGGCCGTTAGCCCGAGCAGGGCCAAACTCCTGTCTCTTATACACATCTCCGAGCCCACGAGACTAGCGCTCATCT
>CAUUAH010000193.1:0-3326 GCA_963542985.1 uncultured Campylobacter sp.
CCGTTGAAAGGAAAGTAATGTCCGTAAAACAAGAAAGACGAGATTTTATCGGTCTAGCGTTTGGCGCGGTAGCCGCAGTCGGCGGCGCAGCGACTCTCGTAGCCGTTAAAAAGACCTGGGACCCGCTTCCTAGCGTAAAGGCGGCCGGATTTACGACTGTAGATCTTAGCCCGATGAAAGACGGCGAGATGCGCCAGATCGAGTGGCGCAAAAAGCCGATATTTATCCTAAAAAAAGACGCTTCGATGGCGCCTAACGACAAGCGCGACGTCGTGGTAGACGGCGCTAGATATATGGTGGCGATCGGGCTTTGCACGCATCTTGGCTGCATCCCGGAGTGGAAACCGGGCAAGCAACTTTTCGTTTGCGCCTGTCACGGAGGCGAATTTAACGCAGACGGCGTAAATACCTTCGGCCCTCCTCCGCGCCCGCTAGACATACCGCCGTTTAAGATAGACGGTACGAAACTCGTTCTGGGCGAGACCAGCCCCGAATACGAAAAACTAACGGCTCAAGCGTAAGGAGGGGAAAATGCGCATCAGAAAATCAACGGGCGTTTTAGACTGGCTGGATCAAAGGATTGCCCTAAACAAACTAATGAAAGTCCTCGTCAGCGAATACTGGATACCGAAAAATATAAATTTCCTCTGGGCGATGGGCGTTATACTCACGACGCTTTTTGCGTTGCTTATTTTTACCGGATTTATGCTAGTTATGTACTATAAACCGGATATAAATTTAGCCTTTGACAGCGTAAATTTAACCATAATGAAAGAGGTCGAATACGGCTGGCTATGGCGCCATATCCACGCGGTTGCGGCTTCGGTCGTATTTCTCATAATCTACATCCACACCTTTACGGCGATTTACTACGGCTCTTATAAAAAAGGCCGCGAGATGATTTGGGTGAGCGGTATGTTGCTCTTCATCCTGTTTTCAGCCGAGGCTTTTAGCGGATATATGCTACCTTGGGGTCAGATGAGCTACTGGGCGGCGATGGTTATCACGAATTTATTTGGCGGCATCCCGGTTATCGGGGATGCGGTAGTCGAGTGGATCAGAGGCGACTATGCCGTTAGCGATCCGACTTTGACGAGATTTTTCATGCTTCACGTATGCTTGCTACCGATCGTGCTGATCGCAGTCGTCGCGATACACTTTTACACTCTTCGCGTCCCGCACGTAAATAACGAAACGGGCGAAGAGATAGACTTTGATGTCGAGGCCGAAAAGTATCTAAGCGGCGATAAGAAAAATGCTAAAGTTATTCCGTTTTGGCCGGGATTTTTGGCAAAAGACTTTATGTACATCGGCTTTTTTATGATTTTCTTTTTCTATTTAGTCTGTTTCCATTTCAACTTTGCGATGGATCCGATAAATTTCGAGCCGGGCAACCCGCTAAAAACGCCTCCGCACATCTATCCGGAGTGGTACTTCTTATGGCAGTATGAAATTTTACGCGGATTTTTCTTTGATATTTTCGGATTTAAAGCCTACAATATCGGCCTTATCGCATTTGCGATCGCGGGCGTGGCGCTATTTTTCATGCCGCTTTACGACAGAAGCGACGTCGTGGCTCCGGCTCACGAGAGAAAGGGCTTTTTCGTATGGTTTTGGCTATTAATCGTCGATATGATTATCCTCACGATTTTTGGCAAATTGCCTGCCGACGGCGTAACGCTAGGCATCTCAAACGCTTGGATAGGCTTTTTCTCGACTATAGCGTTTTTTATCCTACTTTTCGTAGTCTTGCCTATCATAACGACGCTTGAGAAAAAAGGAGCTATGAAATGAAAGAACTAAAAATTTTTATAATAGTAGTCGCACTTACCGGCGTAGCGTACTGGGGCATAGAGCCCTATGCGCATAACGTCATGCATCCGCACGTGGCCGCAGCCGACTACGACCTGGGCGCAGAGGACGTAGCTCAGGCTAAATCCGTAGTAGAAGCCAGGCAAAAAGCTCTCGAAGCCGCGCAAGCTCTAAACGACGAAAAGAAAATTGCCGGCGCGAAAAAAGATCTAGAAGAAGCAAAAAAATCTCTTGATGATTACACGGCGTTTTGGAAAGAAGTAAAAACTATAAATTTAGCCAAAGGAGACGTCGCTAAAGGCGCGGAAACTTTTGCTAACGCGGGCTGCTCGGGCTGTCACGGCGTAGAGGCCGCAGGTATGCCAAACGCTCTAAGCGCTGCTGAACTTAGCGAAGCGTACGGCGTAGTGCCGCCTGATCTTAGCAGCGCGGGAGCGATATACGACGAGCATTTCTTGGCAGCCCTTATCAAAGATCCGACCAAGGCGCTAAAACTAACACATAAATTTAACGACGAAACTCCGTATCCGATGCCTGCCTTTTTCGGAGCGGGCGGAGAGGATCCAAACGCCGAGATAGCTGATATGGTAGCATATCTAAAGTCCATCGCGCCTAAAAAAATCAGCGACGAGAAGGTATTTCTCGATGCGTGTCAGAGATGCCACGATATGAAATACGAAAACAAATACGTTCTAACTAACCGCGTAAATTTGGCCGCCTACATGGGCTCAAACCCTCCTGATTTATCGATGATGATCCGCTCAAAAGGCGATGATTATCTGCATAAATTTATAAACGACACGCAAAAAATGCTACCGGGCACCTCGATGCCTCGCGTAGGTCTAAATAAAGCTAGCGAGGACAAAGTCGTAGCCTATATGGCAAAAGCGGGCGACGCTAAAAAAGCCGAGCGCGAAAGTCTAGGCATAAACGCGATGATCTACTTCTTGATTTTCGGAATATTTGGATGGCTTTGGAAACGCAAAGTTTGGTCTAGCCTACACTAAAATTTGAGCCCGGCTCCGGGCTCAAATTTCTCTTTAAATTTTACTCCTTAATTTCTAAAATTTATCTACCGATTTAGAAGCCGTCGTAAAATTTATTCAGCACTCGCGATGCCTTGTCTAGGCTCAAATTTGACCACAAACAAATACTAATTTTACGTGCCTATAGTTTAAATTTTGATACGTTTTGAGCGCAATAAAAACTATAAATATACATTTTACAGCATTTTTAAGAGCGTATTACTAATCCTGCTTTTTACGCCATGAACGAAGAATACGGCAGATCATTTGGATTTTCTTAGCGGCGGTGAGCTAAGTAGCGTGATTTATAGACGCATTTTTAAGTTAGAGCTCAGCTTGTTTTGGTTTTTTCATAATTTTTCTTGATTTAGGTTGTCTTTAAATTTATTTCCCGATGTTAAAATCGGCTATCAATTTTGATTTGCAAATTTCAAAAAAAAAGGGTAAATATGAACAGTCTCAAATCTGTCTCTTATACACATCTGACGC
>CAUUAH010000194.1:0-3291 GCA_963542985.1 uncultured Campylobacter sp.
GCTTAACGTATCGTTTTTATCCTCTTTAAAAAAGTCCTTTTTAAATCCGAAAATCGCCTCGTCAAGCCCGACATAGTCGTCTCCCGCGTCAAAAAACTCCCGCGCTCGTTTGATTAGATAAAAAAGATAGCGCGAATTTTCAGCCTCGAACATCGTTTTATTTATCTCTTTTGCGTTTGCGACGAGCCCGAGTCCAACCTTGCCCATCTCAAAATTTACGTCCTCTTTTAGCCAGATATCGACCGCATTTACGACGTCGCTAAAGTGATTTAGGCTAGCATCGACCCCGTAAATTTTAGCGAAAAAATCATGCGTGATCTTGGTCGCGCACCTTGAGCTATCTAAAAAATACCAGCCAAATTTGCCCGCGCACTCGGCTCCGCTTTGGTGATGATCGAGGAGTAAAATTTTAGCGTTTTTATTTGCGAGCGCCTTTTCGTAGGCTTCGCACTGCTCCACGGTTAAATTTAGATCCGTTATCAGAATAAGCGCTTTTTCATCGCTTTTAGACGCTTTGGTTTCGCCGCGATTTTCGGACGCATTTTGCGAGTTACCATTTTGCTCGCCGCTTAAATTTGACTGCATCTGGGCTACGCTTTTATCCGAAATTTGAGCCAAAATTTGATCAAATTTCTCGTCGATCTCCTTGCCGTAGTTTGAGTTATAAAATTTAACGTTTTTAAAATAGTGATTCGTTATTACCTGCGCGCCGTATCCGTCCAGATCGGTGTGCGAGAGGTGGTGGATGGTCATTTTATTCCTTACAAATTTGATATTTCTATCGTGCCTAGCGTCTCAAACGGCGTATTTGCCGCGACTTCGGCAAAGCTAAGCACCGTGATATCTATGGCGAAATTCGCGCAGATATCGGCGATAAATTTACGCAAGCTAGGCTCCACGCAAAGTATCATCGAGCCGTATTCCGAGATCGGCCGCTTCGCCCTCGCCTCGCGCAGAGCCTGCACGATCGCCGAGGTCTGCGAGACGTTTATCATCAGGTGATACGCGCCGTCTTTATACTGCACGGCGTCGATCAGCTTTTGCTGTGCGGCTGGCTCCATCACGTAGAAATTTAGTCGCCCGCCCTCATCGACGTAAAGCGAAGTGATAGCGCGAGCAAGCGCGGTGCGGACGTGCTCGACGATCATATCGAGGTTCTTGCTAACCTCGGCGATGTCGCTTAACGCCTCTAGGATGCTTAGCATATCTTTTATCGGGATATGGTCTTTTAGCAGCGCTTTTAGCACCTTTTGGATCACTCCGATAGGCGCGATGCGCAGTGTATCCTCGACGATGACGGGGTATTCTGATTTTAGCTTGTCGAGCAAATTTTGCGTCTCTTGGCGGGTTAGGAGCTCGGCGGCGTTTTGCTTAATAAGCTCACTCATGTGCGTAGAGATGACGCTGGCGGGATCTACGATCGTGTAGCCGCTTAATATCGCGTCCTCCTTTACGCTCGCATCGATCCATAGCGCGTCTAGGCCAAACGCAGGCTCTTTGGTCGGGATGCCTTCGATGTTGTCGCTAACCAGCCCACTATCCATCGCGAGAAATTTATCCGCGTAAATTTCCCCCTGCCCGATCACGACACCTTTTAGCTTAAAGCGGTATTCGTTGGGCGGTAGCTGGAGGTTGTCGCGGATGCGGATCTTTGGCATCAAAAAACCGAGCTGCGCCGCAATATTTCGGCGCATCGCTCGTATGCGCTCGATGAGATCGGTCTCGGCGATCTTTAGCAGACCGTATCCTAGATCGAGTTCTAAAATTTCAAGCTTCAAGATATCGTTTATCTTGGCTTCCTCTTCGCGGGCGATCTCCTCTTCGCTTTTTTTAGGCGGTTTAGGCGCCGCCGGTCCTTCCTCCTCGCCTTGCCCAGTGCTCATGCTTTGAGCCTTGGAGGTCAAATTTATCTTGCCCTCTTTTACCTCTTTCATTATATAGCCCATACTTAAAAACAGAAGCGAGATAAAGCCCAGAGATAGTGTCGGAAGCCCGGGAACCAGGGCAAATATAAATAATATAAAGCCGACTATTAAAAGTGTTTTGTATTCGCCTAGTAGCTGCGTTAGCGAGCCCTCGGCGAAATTTTCATCGTCCTTGCTAGCGCGCGTGATGATTATCGCCGTGGCCGTCGAAGTGATGAGGCCAGGTATCTGGCTCACTAGACCGTCGCCGATAGTTAGGATAGTGTAGTTTTGAGCCGAGGTAGCCATGTCTAGGCCGTACTGAAATGAGCCGATGAGAAAGCCGCCGACGATGTTTATGATCGTGATGATGATGCCCGCGACTGCATCACCTTTGATAAATTTAGACGAACCGTCCATCGCTCCGTAGAAATTTGCCTCGCCTATGATAGCTTCACGGCGCTCTCTAGCGGTCTTTTCGTCGATTAGACCCGCGTTTAGGTCGGCGTCTATCGCCATTTGCTTACCGGGCATAGCATCGAGCGTAAATCTCGCCTGCACCTCGCTCACGCGCGTCGAACCCTTAGTAACGACCATAAAATTTATAAGAACTAGGATCGTAAATACTATCACGCCTATGACGTAGTTGCCGCCTACGACGAACTGTCCGAAGCTTGAGATGATCTCGCTCACGGCATCGGGACCGTTGTGTCCTTCGCTTAAAATCATGCGCGTAGTGGCGATATTTAGCGAGAGTCTAAAAAGCGTGATGATGAGAATAAGCGTCGGAAAGGTGCTAAGATCGGTGGGCTTTGGCACGTAAACGGCGATCAGGATGATGAGCACCGAAATAGAGATGGAAAGCGCAAGAAAAAAGTCCAAAACCGCGCTAGGAAGCGGCACGATGATGATCGCTAGGATGGCGATTATGACGCCGACGATCGTGAGCCCTTTAAACCTGACGACAGGCTCTAAAAACGGTGCGACCAGGGTTAGGATATTGCGCTTTTGTTTTGCCAAAATTTACTTCTTGATTATATTTGCTAACGTAATCGTATCTAAAAAATCGTCTATTTTAGACTGCAGCGCACTAAACATCGGCCAAATTTGACACATTCCGCCCTTACTGGAGGCACAGCTATCAGCCGAGATCGAGCACTCAAATACCGCCATTTTACGCTTTTCTGCGCTTTCGATTATTCTTTTTATGCTGATTTCTTCAGGCTTTTGCGCGAGCATGAATCCGCCGTTTGCACCCTTAAACGAAACTAAAATGCCCTCTCTAGCCAAATTTTGCAAAATTTTAGCCAAAAAGCTTTTTGATATCTCAAGCTCGCCCGACATCGTATCGACGTCTGATGGAGTGTTTTTTTGCGCTATGTAAATC
>CAUUAH010000195.1:0-3279 GCA_963542985.1 uncultured Campylobacter sp.
ACACGCGTAAGATCGTCGGCAGCGTCAGATGTGTATAAGAGACAGATATAATCCGAAAATTTCGCAAAATAACGAACCGAAAAACAATGAAATAAAATTTAAAAACTAAGGCAAAAAATGTTTATAGATAGCGTAAATTTAACCCTAAGCTCGGGGCACGGGGGAGCCGGCTCGGTGAGCTTTCGCCGCGAAAAGCATGTGATTTTAGGCGGACCGGACGGCGGGGACGGCGGGGACGGCGGCGATATATATTTCGTCGCCGATAACAACACGCACACGCTGGCGGCGTATAAAGGCAAAAAGGCCATGCGCGCGCAAAACGGCGAGGCGGGTATGGGGTGCAGGATGCACGGTAAAAGAGGCGAGCATCTCGAGCTCATCGTGCCTCCCGGCACTGCGGTGCTGGACGCCGAGACGGGCGAACTACTCTGCGACTTAACTAGCGAGGGGCAGCGAGAGCTATTTTTAAAAGGCGGTAAAGGCGGGCTTGGCAACGTGCATTTTAAAAGCTCGATCAATCAAGCCCCCGAGTATGCGCAAAAAGGCCTAGAGGGTGAAACGCGCGAGGTGCGGCTGGAGCTTAAGCTCATCGCCGACGTGGGTCTCGTGGGCTTTCCAAATGTCGGTAAAAGCACGCTTATCTCGACCGTCTCAAATGCCAAACCCCAGATCGCAAACTATGAGTTTACCACGCTCACGCCAAAGCTAGGTCTCGTCGAGGTCGACGAATACAGCGGCTTTGTCATGGCCGATATTCCAGGCATCATCGAGGGCGCAAGCGAGGGGCGCGGACTTGGCGTGCAGTTTTTAAAACACGTCGAGCGCACGAAAATTTTGCTTTTTATGCTCGATCTTGCGAACTACCGCAGCCTCGAGGAGCAGTTTGACGCGCTGCGGGCCGAGACGGCAAAATTTTCAGGAGAGCTTGCAAAAAGAGACTACGCGATCGCTCTAACCCGTGCGGATGCGGCCGAAAATTTGCAGGAAAAATTTGACGCGTTTTTGGCGCATTTGGGGCTTTCGGGCACGGCGGGCGAGATGAAATTTAAACAAGATATTTATGAGTTTGACGCCGCCAAGCCGTTTTTTGTGATGCCGATATCTTCTGCGACGGGACAAAATATAAACGAGCTAAAATTTAACCTGCTTGAGCTACTAAAAAAGGAGCTTTGAGTTGCGACTTTTTGGCGCTTTAAACTTAAAAATTTAAGAATATAAAATGAAGAAAATTTTTTGCATTATGCTATTTTGCCTTGGTGCATATAGCTGCGATCCAGCCGATCCGGTATATATGTTTTTGGATTTTAATGATAATAATCGCGACGGCACGCTAAATTTAGATGAATGGATGACCTGCAAAGCGCCCCAAGCCCTAAAAATAGCGTCAGATCTATGCACAAGGCAGGAATTTAAGAGGTTAGATACCGATCATAACGGTAAAATTAGCGTTGATGAGCTAGGAAGTTTACTGTTTCAAAAGATTGATTGGAAAGAAGATCCTTGCGCCTTCTGGCCGCCGGATAGCAAAAACGTAGATCAAAATAAGAGCATTGCTAAATAGTGCGCTAAATTTAAAGGAAAATGATGAATGTAGTTTTTATGGGGACGCCTGATTATGCGGTTAGGATACTTAGGCACCTAAAAGAAGCTGACTTTAATATAAAAGCGGTCTTTACCCAGCCCGATAAGCCAGTTGGCAGAAAGCAAATTTTAACCCCAAGCGAGGTCAAGATTTACGCGCAAAACGAGCTAGTAGACGTACCAGTCCTTACGCCAAATACGCTAAAAGATGAGGCGGTGGTTGCCAAGCTAAAGGCATTTGAGCCTAAATTTATCGTGGTTGCGGCGTATGGTAAAATTTTGCCGAAGGCCGTGCTTGATATCGCGCCTTGCATAAATCTGCACGCTTCGATTCTACCTAAATACCGCGGCGCGAGCCCCATCCAAAGCGCGATCTTGGCGGACGAAAAGCAGACGGGCGTGACGGCGATGCTGATGGATGCGGGGCTTGATACGGGAGATATGCTTGATTTTGCCTACACACCTTGCGAGGATAAAACGGCGGCGCAGCTGTTTGACGAACTGGGGGATTTGGCGGGCGAGCTGATCGTGCGAGTGTTGCTAAATTTTGCAAATTTAACGCCGCTAAAGCAAGATGACGCGCAGGCTACGCACTGCAAAAAAATCACAAAATCAGACGGGCTTTTTAGCTTTAAGGAAAGCGCACGGCAAATTTATAATAAATTTCGCGCGCTAACGCCATGGCCCGGGATCTATCTAGCTAGCGGGCTAAAAATTTTGGATCTAAAATATCTCTGCGGGCGCGAAGACGAGCGCCGCAAGCCCGGCGAAATCATATTTGACGGCAAATATTACATTTACGTCGCGTGCGGAGGAGGGGGCGCTTTATGTTTAGAGACCGTGCAAGAGCCGGGCAAAAAGCCGGTGGATGCTAGCGCGTATTTAAACGGCAAGCGCCTTGGCATCGGCGATATAGTGTCGCAAATTTGAGCCAAGCGAAGTTTGCCTTGTAAATTTAGCGATGCGAATGCACTCGCAATGCAAAATGAACCAAAATTTAAAAAGGAATAAAATTTGAGAATAGAGTTCGCAGATAGCGTCCCATCTACGCAAAAAGTTTTGGTCGAAGGGCTGCGAAACGGCGAAATACAGCCGCCTTTTGCGCTAGTGGCAAAAGAGCAGACGCAGGGTATCGGCAGTAGAAACAATACGTGGAGCGGGCTGGAGGGCAATCTATTTTTTTCATTTTGCATGAGCGAGACGGCGCTACCCGGCGATCTAAGGGGCGAGTCGGCGTCCATTTACTTTTCGATGATAATGCGCGAAGTGCTCGCGGCTCGCGGCTCGCAAATTTGGCTAAAATGGCCGAATGATTTTTATGTCGGCGACAAAAAAATCGGTGGAACCTTGACGACGAGAGTCGGTGAAATTTACGTTTGCGGCATGGGTATAAATCTAAAAAACGCGCCAGAAAATGCTGGAATTTTAGATATAGACGTAAGCCCTAGTGCTGCAGTTGGAGAGTTTTGTAAGAGAGTACAAACAGCTCCGTCTTGGACGGAAATTTTTAAAAAATTTGAGAGTGAATTTGAAAAATCAAGAGAATTTATCACGCACTTTGAGGGCGAAGAAGTGGCGCTTAAAGACGCCAAACTCCTGCCTGACGGCTCTTTGGATATAAATGGTCGAAGGGTTTTTTCGCTCAGATAAATTCTGTCTCTTATACACATCTGACGCTGCCGACGATCTTACGCGTGT
>CAUUAH010000196.1:0-3243 GCA_963542985.1 uncultured Campylobacter sp.
GCGGTTTTTACGAGCAAGACCCGCTCTTTTTCATCCTTTATCTCGCCGTCCCAAAAATAAACGCTACTTGCCTTAAAAACGCTGACGCAAGCGGCAAATTTAGCTTTTACGAGCTTTTTGGCTAGAGTTTTAGCTGCGGCCTTATCGGCGCAAGAAGTTAGTATAAATTTCATTTAAAGCGTCCTAAATTTTTAGGAGATTATAGAATTTTCTCTTTGATAATTCGTTTAAATTTATCCGCCAGCGTCGTTTTTAGCGCGATAACGGAGAGCGGCAGGCCAAACTCCTCCATCTTTACGGCGTCTTTTCGCGTGACCAAAAGCGAGGTCGCGCCGTAGCGCTCTAGGATACTCGCTAGCTCGTCCCGCGAAAACGCGTAGTGATCCGGGTAAATTTCGCGCCCGATGCAAAGGCTAAAATAAGGCTTCAGGCGCTGCGGATTTGCGATAGCGGTCACTAAAACCATCTTTGGAGTTTGATTTATGATTTCGCTGTCGCGAGTAAAATCCTCGCCCTCTTTTACGACGTAGTCGGCTTTGGCGTAAAATTTGCTCGGGTAGCGATACGCGCCGCTAGGCAGGACGAAATCAAAATAAGGCTTTGAGGAGGGGCGGATCAGGACGTTAAATTTTTTGATGTGAAATTTACCGAAGCCATCATCTAGTAACACGTACTTTGCGCCCATTTTTTTGGCCTCATTTATCGCGATGTCGCGGTTTTCGCTCACGATGACGTTTGCGTTTTTTACGCTTTTTGCGTACTCCATCGCCTCGTCGCCGCTGGTTTTTACATCGGTTAAAATTTCGCCAGAGATAGCGACTTTTGTGAGCCCTTTTGAAGCTCTACCGTAGCCTCGCAGCACGACGAAACCGCCCTCAAATTCGTTTAAAATAGCAATACCCAGCGGCGTCTTTCCACTACCGCCTAGGGTTAAATTTCCGATGCTGATAATCGGAATGCCAAAATCCAAAGCTTTGCTAAATTTGGACTTTAAAATCACGCCCGCGCAGTAAATCCAGCTAAGCGGCAAAAGCGCGATAGCTAGGCACTTTTGCCATAAATTTGGAGTGTAAAAATAATCCTGCGCAAAGGCGTAAATTTTCCTTTTAAACACGCGTTTTGGCTACTTCTCGCACGCTCTCGCAGATATAGGCGACCTCTTCGTCGCTAAGCGCGTTGTAAACGGGCAGCGAAAGCACCTGCTGATAGGTTTTTAGCGCGTTCGGGAATGAATTTACCTTAAGCCCGTATTTGCTTTTATAGTAGCTTAAAAGGTGCATCGGTTTGTAGTGAAGCGCCGTGTGGATGCCGCGTTCTAGCAGCTCCTTGGCAAACCCGTCGCGGTTTTTATCGATTTTGATGATGTACTGGATATAGACGTGGTCGCGCTTTTTGATCGGTAGCGAGACGTGCGGGCAGCCTGCGAGCTCTTTGTCGTAGATGGCAGCGATCTGTCTGCGTCGCGCGATAAATTTATCCGTCTTTTCAAACTGCGCCACCGCATACGCCGCGCAAAGCCCCGTTAGATCATACTTCACGCCGATATCTACGACGTCGTAGACGTAGCCTAGGTTGCCGTCTTTATCTATGCCGCCATTCACGATCGCGTGGTTTCGCAGTAGTCTAGCGCGCTCGGCGATGGCATCGTCGTCCGTTAGCATAAAGCCCGCCGTTGCGATCGGGTTTGTGAGCTGCGAATGCACGTTAAAGCAAGAGACAAGCGAGCGGTCATCAGAGCCGATTTTTACGCCGTTATAGGTTAGGCCGACGGACTTACCAGCGTCATCGAGCACCTTTACGTCGTACTCCTGCGCGATAGCGTAGATCTCGTCCATATCCGACGCCTGCCCTCCGACGTGGTTTACAAAGATACCTTTTAGCTTTTTATGATTGTGCACTTTTAGCGTGTTTCGCAGCGATTGGGGGTTCATGTTAAAGTCGTCTTCGTTGATGTCAACGAATATCGGCTCGGCGTCAAAATGCCTGATCGCCTGCGCCACGCTCGGAGTGGAGTTTACCGAGCAGATGATCTTGTCGCCGCGTTTTAGATCCATCGAACAAAGCGCCAAATGGTGAGCGGCGCTGTTGTTATTTGTCGTAACGGCGTGCTTTACGCCAAAATACTCCCTAAGCTCGGACTCCAGCCGCTCCACGATCACCGAACCGTGGTCGTTTAGAGCCTCTTTGATGAGCGTAATCTCGGCCTCGTCGATAGTAGGTCTATAAAACGCTATCTCTTCCATTGTGCCTCCTTGTTTTTTTATTTTTATCTTACTTTCTGTGTTTCTTTTTTTGTTTTTAAATTTATTTTGCTACCAAATTTACGGCAGTTTTATCTATTTTTACTTTCAGAAAAATCATCGCGACTTTGCCGTTAAATTTAACACATCCCAAAGCCGAGCAAATTTGACGCCGAACCAGCCGTCAAATTTCACCGTTTTTATTCGCAAAACCTCAGCCAAATTTATCGCCGCAGCAGTAAATTTAGCTCAAATTTTACTAGCCGTCCAAGCTAGCAACGGGCGGCAACGAGAGTTTAAATTTATTTGCTCTCATCCTTGAAAACACCGTCGCAACAAGCTTTGGGTCAAATTCGCTCGCCAGCTCGGCCTCGCTCTTACTCTGCGCTAGACGCAAGACCTCATCCAGCCGCTCGTAGCTATAACCTATGTCGGCCTCATCGCTTTGCCCTTCCCAAAGGTCGGCGGACGGGGATTTTGCGATGATTTTTTCATCGACACCAAGCTCGCGCGCTAGCTCGTAAATTTCAGTTTTAAAAAGCTCGCCGATCGGATTTAGCGCGCACGCCATATCGCCGTAGATCGTGCCGTATCCAAGAAGGCGCTCGCTTTTGTTGCTAGTACCCACGACTAGCGCGTTTACCTTTGCCGAATAGTCGTAAAGCAGGCACATCCTAGCTCTTGCGCTTAGATTTCCCATGCGCAAATTTGACAGCGGCTCGCCGATTTGCGAAGTAAAGCCATCCAAAATCGGCTGGATTTCGATGATTTTATGCGTTATTTTTAGATCTTCGCAAAGCTTTAGCGCGTCGCTTAAATTTCGCTCGTTTGAGTACTTCGTCGGCATCAAAAGCGCATGCGTTTCAAAGCCCGTTCGCGCGCAAAGAGCGGCTACGACGGCAGAGTCTAGACCGCCGCTAACACCCAAAACAAAACCCTTTGCGCCGCTTTTTTGGAGGCTGTCTCTTATACACATCTGACGCTGCCGACGATCTTACGCGTG
>CAUUAH010000197.1:0-3240 GCA_963542985.1 uncultured Campylobacter sp.
AGATGAGCGCTAGTCTCGTGGGCTCGGAGATGTGTATAAGAGACAGTGCTAGCAGAGCGTAATTCAAGCCCCTTCCCCCTTAACAAAAAAGATTGACTTGCACAAAAAGTTTAATTTATAACTCTAAATTAGACTAATTCAAATTTGACACCTTAAAGATTCAGGTCTCGGCGAGTAAAATTTGCGGTTAAATTTTACGTTTTTACGCCAAGCGAGTGATATCGGCGATTAAGCCGTGAAAACGCAAAATCGCTAAAATTTGATAGAATTAGCAAAAAGGCAAAAATGAAAACGAAATTGTTTTTATCGCAGCTGGCCGCGTTAGTCGTCGTTGCGGCGATATTTTACGCTAGCTACGGCGCTACAAACGCCCTCGCGAGCGCTCGCGCAAACGTACCCGAGATCTATTTTGCATGGGAGCGCGCGGTACCGTTTTGGGCGTGGAGCATTGTGCCGTATTGGTCGCTAAATTTGCTCTACGCGCTTGGATTTTTCCTCTGCCGCGACAGCCGTGAGCTCGCGCGTTACGTCACGCAGCTGCTCGCCGCGCAGATTATCGCGACGCTATTTTTTATCGTTTTTCCTTTGCAAATGTCGTGGGAAAAGCCCGCAGTTTCAGGCTTTAGCGGCTTTTTGTTCTCTAGCCTCGCCGCCTTTGACCTCCCGTTTAATCAAGCCCCGTCGCTACACATCATACTTTGCGTCGTGGTGGGCGCATTTTACCTTCGCAAGGCGCGCACAGTTTGGCTTAAGGCGGCGCTTGTAGCGTGGTTCGCGCTCATCGGTCTTAGCGTGCTGACCACGTATCAGCACCATTTTATCGACATTCCGACGGGGTTGGCCGCTGGCTGTTTTGTGCTGCTCGTTCGTCCGATGGATGGCGAGCCGCTTAGGTTTGCCATGGCCGCAGAGATTGCGCGCTACAAATGGGCGGCGCTATATCTGGGGCTTGCATTTCTGACGCTTTTTATGGCGATTTTTGGGGCTAAAATTTGGAGCTCGTGGGCGCTGTGGCTATCTTGGGCGAGCCTTAGTTTCGCGCTAGTCGCCTGCTGTTACGCGTTTTTGGGCGCGGGTGTTTTTGCTAAAAACGGGCAAGGACGTCACGCCGCTACGGCTAAAGCTTTACTCTTCCCGTATCTTTGCGTCGCGCGGTTAAATGCTCTTTTTTGGCTACGTGGACGACGGCTTTCAGACGAGATTTTGCCAGGACTTTATCTGGGCTCGGTTAAGCAGGCGGGCAAATTTGACGCGATTCTAGATCTCGCGGCCGAGTTTGAGGGGCCCGGCGGCGCGCAAATTTACGCGAGCCTGCCTATGCTAGATATGATAACGCCGAGCGTAGACGAGCTGAGGCGCGGCGCAGATGAGCTCGAGCGACTCGTGAAAATGGCTTTTAGCGGCGGCGAAAATTTACCGCAAATGGCGGCGAAACTAGGATCAAATTTTAGCGCCAAGGCGGGCTACGCACACGGGCGAGATTTTAAATTTAACGAGCAAACGGACGCGCGGGCAAATCTGCAAACGCGCGGCGCGGCAAATGAAAGTAAGATCGCCGAGACGGGGCAAATTTTCGCTAACTCAAACGAACGAGCCGCTGAGCAAAATGGCAAAAAGGTGCTGGTCTGCTGCGCGCTGGGCTACGGCAGGAGCGCGTCGGTGCTGCTTGCTTGGATGGTGATTTATAGGGGGTTTGGCTTTGACGACGCGCTAAATTTGCTAAAATCACGCCGCGAAAAGATTGCAGTCGCTAGCTCGCTGCGCGAGCGGATAGAGCAGATAGCCGTCCGCACCAGCGAAATTTGAAGGCGAAGTAAAGAAGCGGCAAATTTAAGCGCGAAATAGGTGCAGGCTAAATTTGATCAAGTTCGGTTTAAGGGGTCAAAATTTAAAAAATCTGCAGGCTAGAAACAAGCGGCATTGCAAAATTCTCGGCGAAAACGAACTGGAATTTCACCAAAGGCGAACGCCCAAAATGAGGAGGTAAAATGACGAATGCGGAGCAAAACGAAAAAGCGGCGCAAGACAGGGGGCGGGAACGCCGCCAAAGGACGGACGATAGAGCCTTGGCGCTGGTTACGGCTAGATTTTTAGCGACGCATAGGCTATTTTTCTTTTTAAATTTACTTCAGCTAGCCGTCTGCCTTCGTATTTTTACGCATTTTGCTGTTATTGCGGGCTTTTTGGCGACTTTTGCGGGGTTATTTTATCTGCATGTTAGGCTGCATTTTGACGCGCTTATCTTTAAGGATTTTGCGGATGAGAGGCTGGGGCAGGGCGAATTTGACTCGGCACTTTTAGAGCTAAATTTGACTAGCAAGCCTCCTAAAATCCGCGATATGAAAAGTCGCTGCGCCGGAGCCATTCGGCTATATAAACTAACGGCTGCGCTTACTATCGTCGTTGCTGCCGCGGCTTTGGCAGGTTATTATCTGGGCTAGAGTTTGGCGCTAAATTTGACCGTCAAATTTGTCTCGCGAGCGCGCTTAAATATACAAAGCGTTAGTTAAATTTGACTCGTAGATTTATGGAGCCTGAAAGATAAATTTAGGCGCAAACGGTTAAATTTGCGCCCGCGGTTTATTTGATATTTTCTAGAGTGCTGCAACACTGATCCGAGCCTAGGTTGCAGCCTTTTTTGAAGTAAATTTTAGCCTTTTCAAGATCTTTTTCGACTCCATTTTCAGTCGGCGGCATGTAGTATGTGTAGCCTGCAAACAGACATGACTCGACTAGGCCGTGCTCGCAGCCTTTGTCAAAATACTCTGCGGTTTAGCAAACTGCTTTTCTTGGTAGTATGCAGAGCCCGCGTATTCGCATCCCAGCGCGATATTTGCTTCGCAAGCTTTTGCGGCGTTGTCTTTATCTTTTACGTATTTTTCGGAGGCTTCGTGTTCTTTTTTCGTGAAGGCTAGGAGATAGTACTCGTACGCTTTTGCTTCGTCTTTTTTGCCGTAGGTATCGTCTTGGTAGATTTCGCCCAGCTTCGCGCATCCGTCAAACCTTTCGCCTTGGCAAATTTGGCTTAGGATTTCGACGGCTTTGTCTATATTTTTCTCCACGCCTTTGCCGTCTCTGTAGCCCATCGCTACAAATTTACAACCGTCGTCGTAGCCGCCATCGCAAAGTTTTGAAAATATCTCAAAGCCTTTTTTGGGATCGTGCTCGGCGCCGTTTTTGCCCTCGGTGTAGAGTAGCCCGTCCATAGGCAAGCTAAATTTGAGCCCAGATCGCAAGCTT
>CAUUAH010000198.1:0-3126 GCA_963542985.1 uncultured Campylobacter sp.
TGTGTATAAGAGACAGTACTTATATCGAGCTCATTGTAAAATTTACTAGAATTTTTACCGAAAGGATAGCCATGAGAAAGCTTATTTTACTGCTTTTAGTTTTTGTTGCTTCGCTTATTGCGAAGCCAAACGTCGTCATACTGGCAACCGGCGGTACGATTGCGGGTAATGCGGCAGGCTCTACGAACGCCCAATACGACGCAGGTCAACTTGGGGTTGGCATCCTCATCAAAGCCGTCCCTGAGATACAAGATATCGCTAACATCAAGGGCGAACAGGTGGCTAATATTAGCTCAAATAATATGACTAACGAAATTTGGCTAAAATTAGCCAAAAGAGTAAACGAGCTGCTTAAAAGCGGCGACGCGGACGGTATCGTGATTACTCACGGTACGGATACGCTTGAAGAGACGGCTTATTTTTTAAATTTAGTCGTAAAATCGGATAAGCCCGTCGTCCTCGTAGGGGCGATGAGAAGCGCCACGTCTATGAGTGCGGATGGGCCGCTAAATTTATACAATGCCGTGAGCGTAGCTGCCGATAAAAGTAGCGCAGGCAACGGCGTTTTGGTTGTGCTAAACGACGAGATTCACGCCGCTAGAGAGGTGACCAAGACCAACACCTCCTCCATCGATACGTTCAAATCAAGAAACACGGGCCAAATAGGCAGGGTGTATTACGGCAAAGTCGTCTATACGGCAAAAAATCTCAAAAAGCACACCAAAAACAGCGTTTTTGACATTAGCAAGCTAGATGCATTGCCGAGGGTCGATATCGTTTACTCCCATGCAAACGACTACGGCGATATCGTAGAGCATCTCGTCAAAGCTGGTTCCAAAGGCATCGTTCATGCCGGCACGGGAAACGGCAGCATACATAATGACGTGATGGTTACGCTAAAAGCCGCGCAAGATAGCGGTGTACGCGTGGTAAGAAGCTCCATCGTAGGTAGCGGCTTTATCGATCCGAGCAAGAAAATGGACTATGACGGCAAATTTATTCTAGGCAGCGACCTAAACCCGCAAAAAGCTAGGATTTTATTGATGCTTGGACTAACTAAAACAGACGACGTAAAAGAACTTCAAAAGTACTTCGACGAATATTAAAATTTAGCTCGGTTGCCCAAGCAGTAGCCGAGCTAAGCACGCCCTTTCAAATTTTTATACGTATGTAATTAAATAATTGATAAAATCGCCTAAATTCCACTAAAAGGATCAAATTTGAGAAGCGACATCATCAAAAAAGGCTATACGCGTGCGCCGCACAGAAGCTTACTAAGAGCGACTGGGCTAAAAGACGAGGACTTTGAAAAGCCCTTCATCGGCGTGGCAAATAGCTTCATCGAGATCATCCCGGGGCACTTTTTCCTCAACAAATACTCCGAAATTTTAAAAGACGAGATCCGCAAAAACGGCTGCGTGCCGTTTGAGTTTAACTGCATCGGCGTGGACGACGGCATCGCGATGGGGCACGCTGGGATGCTTTATAGTCTGCCTAGCCGCGAGCTGATCGCGAACTCCATAGAAACGGTGATGAACGCGCACGCCCTAGACGCGCTCGTGTGCATGCCAAACTGCGATAAAATCGTGCCGGGCATGCTTATGGGCGCGCTTCGCGTAAACGTGCCGACGGTATTCGTCAGCGGCGGCCCGATGAAAAAGGGCTACACCAAAAAAGGCGAGCCGATCGACCTATCCACGGCGTTTGAGGCGGTGGGTAAATTTGAAACCAAAGAGATCAGCGCCGAGGAACTAAAAGATATCGAGTGCAATGCCTGTCCAAGCGGGGGCAGCTGCTCGGGGATGTTTACGGCAAACTCGATGAATACGCTGTGCGAAGCGATGGGTATCGCGCTAAAAGGCAACGGCACGGTGCCTGCGCTTACGCCTGAGCGCGAGGAGCTCATCAGGCAGGCTGGACGTCGTATCTGCCAGATAGCGCTCGATGAAAGATACAAAATACGCAACATCGTGAACGAAAAATCGATCCAAAACGCCCTGGTAGTCGATATGGCGATGGGCGGCAGCAGCAACACCGTGCTGCATATCCTGGCTATCGCGCGCGAAGCTGGGGTAAATTTACAGATCGCGGGACTCAACGAGATCAGCCGCAAGATCGCCCACATCGCCAAAATCAGCCCTAGCCTGCCGAATATCCACATGGAGGATATCGACCGCGCGGGCGGGCTAAGCGCCGTGATAAACGAGATTTCGCGCCGCGACAACGGCCTACTGGACTTAGGCGCGCCGACCGTCACGGGCGAAAGCCTAGGCGAGCGCGTGGGCGCTAGCGTCATAAAAGACGAAGAGGTCATCCGCAAGGTCGAAAACGCCTATTCGGACGTGGGCGGACTGGCGATTTTGTTTGGAAATTTAGCCGAGCAGGGCTGCGTCATCAAGACCGCAGGCATCATCGGCGAGCGTAAATTTAGCGGTAAGGCCGTGTGCTTTAACAGCCAAGACGAGGCGATAGAGGGCATCTCAAAGGGCAAAGTCGGCAAAGGCGACGTGGTCGTCATCCGCTACGAAGGGCCGCGCGGAGGCCCGGGTATGCAGGAGATGCTAAGTCCTACGAGCCTAATCATGGGGCGCGGACTGGGCGCGGACGTGGCTCTCATCACGGACGGCAGGTTTAGCGGAGCTACGAGAGGACTAAGTATCGGACACGTGAGCCCGGAGGCTGCCGAGGGCGGCATGATCGGGCTGCTGCAAGACGGCGATATCATCGACATCGACGTGGATACATACGCGATCAATGTGCGCCTAAGCGAAGCCGAGATCTCTGAGCGCAGGGCTAAATTTAAGCCGATTGAAAAACCGCTGCCGTATCGCTGGCTGCGAATGTATCGCAAACTGGTCACAAACGCTAGCAACGGAGCGATTTTGGAGGCGTAAGACTTTATATCTAAGGATATTTTAGTCAAAACGCTAGGTTCTCTTTGGTCTAAATACAGGCAAAGCGGTGGCAACTAAAGAGAACCGCTTAAAATATTCTCGAAAAAGCAAAATCCGGCAGCAGATGCCGGCCGAAAGTTGCGGTAAAAGATATCAAGAAAACAAAAAAGATGATTATAGATTTTATATCTGTCTCTTATACACATCTGACGCTGCCGACGATCTTACGCGT
>CAUUAH010000199.1:0-3119 GCA_963542985.1 uncultured Campylobacter sp.
ACACGCGTAAGATCGTCGGCAGCGTCAGATGTGTATAAGAGACAGGTCTTTACGTCCAAGCCGCAAGCAATCGCGCGATTAACAAGTCAAATTTGCCCAGGCAAAAACCGAGCAAAACAAACCAACATCACGCAAGTATCGCAAGCGACCGAGCCCCAAAACAAATCTAGCCCGCAAAAATCCTAAACGCCGCCCAGACGCAAAGAGCGCCGACTACAACGCCGATGGCAAAAGCTGAAGCGACGTAGAGTTTTTGCTTTTGTCTGATCTGCTCAAATTTCTTTTCGTGATGCTTTTTGATGCCCTCAAAGGTCAAATTTAAGATCTTTTCGTTCGTTTGATTTAGCGCATCGGCAAAGCTCTTTATCTGCTCATCGTTGATGTATCGCATGGTCTTGCGCGTCGCGTTGGCTAGGCGCTCGTAGTCCTCGCTGTTTTCCCAGAGCTCGACCACCGTGTTGTTTTCGATGCGCTCTTTTAGTTCTAGCGTCTCTTTTAGCTCGTTTTGTTCGACTAGTTGCGTTCCCATCACGCCTCCTTAGTTGATAGTTCCTATCTTGTCGCCGTATTTTAGCTTTTGCTCGGCTGCTAGATCAAATTTGACTGCGCCCTGCTCGCTAAGAATGAGGATCGTAGAGCCCAGCTCAAACATCCCCAACTGCTCGCCCTTTTTCGCGCTTAATTTTTCGTATTCGTAGAGCGCGACGTTGCCGGCGCAGGCGTTAGTCTGTATGCGCGCGTCAAAGTCAAATTTCATCTTGCCCACGTTTAGCGCGCCAACGAAGACCAACCACATCTTTTTACCGCTTACAAGCTCGCATTTTAGCACCACGCGCTCGTTTTTGGCGTATAGATTAGGCACCTTTAGCAGCGCGCTGACGGCCACGCTATATAGCTCGCCAGGCACGTAGAGTGCGGATAATATCCTCATATCGCAAGGCGCATGGTAGCGGTGATAGTCGCGCGGGCTGAGATAAATATTTACGTACTCTAGCTCGGCGTCTCGCTCCCTGCGCTCCATGCTATCGCCCAGAAGCTCTGCGATACCGTACTCGTGCCCCTTGACGCTGATTGCTTTTAGCTCCTTGCTAACTCCGAGCTCTAGGCACGTACCGTCGCTAGGACTGATGAAAGCCTGCGGCGAAACGTCGAAATTTCGCGGACGCTGTAGCTCGCGGGTAAAAAGCGCCGTCAGGCTCTCGTACTCTCTAGGCTGTTTAAACTCGCTCATATCGATTTTAAAGCCGCTTACGTATTTTTCATTGATAAATGTTTGCAAAACCCTCGGAAATCTAACCGCCGCAACAAACCCGAATATCCTAGAAACGAGTCCCCTCATACAACTCCTTTTAGTCTTAATAACGAAATCTCGCTAGGCGCCATCACGCGCACCGGCGGCCCCCAAAACCCGGCGCCTCGGCTAACGTAAATTTGCGTATTTTCATTCGCGCGGTATAGCCCGGCGACGTATTTTTGATCGAGCCTTACCAGCAACGAAAACGGGAAAATCTGCCCGCCGTGCGTATGTCCGCTCACCACTAGATCCACGGGCGCGCTTTCGTCCATGTATTTTAAAAACTTAGGCTGATGAGCGAGCAAAACGGTAGGCAAATTTACGTCGCGACCGTCCAGAGCCGCGACTAGATCTGGCTCGTACGCTTTAAATCTTAAACCGATGATATCATAAACGCCGGCTAAATTTACCCCGCCCACGCGCGCGTTTTCATTGCCTAAAATTTTAAAATTCGTCGTCTCGCGGATCGCTTTTAGCGTGCCCTCGATACCGTTATAGTACTCGTGGTTGCCGGGCACGTAAAAGGTGCCGTATTTGCTCTTTAGCTCGTTAAATGGCGCGATAAACTCGGCCAAAAGGCGCGGCGGCAGATCCGCGATATCGCCCACGATCGCGACCGCGTCGGCGTCAAGCTCGTTTACGCGCCTAGTTACCGCCCGTGCAAAGTCCGCTCCTAAAAAATCGCCCAGATGGATATCAGTTAAAACCGCGATTTTTAGTTCGCCCTTTAACCCCTTTAGCTCGATATCTTGCGCTTTTACTTCGGGTAATTTTACGGCGTTAAAGATGCCTTTAAAAAAGTAGCTAAACGCCAAAATAAGTATCGTGACGTCAAGATAAAGGCGCAAAAATTTACGCCTGCTCTCGCTAAACGCGCGCTTGGTTACGGGGCGAGCGGCAAAGGCGACGACGTTCGTAAAAAGCACGAACGAAAAGATGATAAACGTCAGCGCCAGCATCAGCGAACAAGCGATGCGAAGGCTAGGGCCTAAAAAGTTAAACCGCAGCGAAAAGGCTAGCGCGACGCCGCCGATGGCAAGCGTCAGGAAAAACAGACCAAGCGCCCTTTTATGCGTAGCAAGCGGCCTGAGCGCGGCATCTGCGAAAAGCCCGCGATAAGAAACGTAATTCATAAAAATGATGATCAAAGACGATAAAACATAAAACATTTCGTAAATTTAGCCAAAATTATTAAATATCTAACCACTGGGCGCGGCAAATTTGAGGAAATTCAAACGCAGAGGCAAAGCATACGCTAGAAACGTCTTTTTTACGCGGCGATATCCGTGCGGACGGAGGGTAAATTTGATAGCTTGTTTGAACGAATTTAGCGCTTAACGCCGCGTTGATTTACGACGCCAAAATGCAAATTTGATTTTACTGGCTGCCTAAAACGCATTTTAGCAGGCAGCTAATCCAAGCTTTATCGCCGCGCTTAGTTTTACGCTCGGCACAACCCGCACCTTTACGAAGCTACCGATATTTTGCCTATTCTTCGCCCGCATCCTCCGTTCGCACGATGAGGCTCTTTGGCAGGCCAAATTTCTCGATAACCTCGCACTCCTTTGCCCTCATCTCGCCCGCGTCACTCTCGTGATCGTAGCCCAGTACGTGAAGTAGTCCGTGCGTGAAAAGTAGCGCCGCCTCGTCATCCTCGCTGTGCCCTAACTCGGCAGCTTTAGCAGCGACTAACTCGGTGTTTATCACGATACAGCCAAGCGGCGCATGCAGCTGCATCTCAAGCGGAAAGCTCAGCACGTCCGTAGTTTCGTAGATCTGTCTCTTATACACATCTCCGATCCCACGAGACTAGCGCTCATCGCGT
>CAUUAH010000200.1:0-3102 GCA_963542985.1 uncultured Campylobacter sp.
TACGCGATGAGCGCTAGTCTCGTGGGATCGGAGATGTGTATAAGAGACAGGTCCTGATCTACCGCATGCCGCGCGGCGAGAGCATAAATTTCCCCGCCTCACACTGCCAAAGCTGCAAAACTCCGCTAAAACCGTATCATAACATCCCGATTTTTTCGTGGCTGTTTTTACGCGGCAAGTGCGCGTTTTGCGGCGAAAAAATCAGCTTTCAGTATCCTCTAGTTGAGCTTACTAGCGGCCTGCTTTGCGTGCTTGCGTATTGCATTGAGACGCACGGACTAGAGCCTTTTACGGACGGCTTTTACGCCGCGATTTTTAAGGCGGCGATGCTTGGCATCTGCTTTATCTTGCTGCTAGCGCTTAGCCTCATCGACTTTCGTTACAAGGCTGTTCCGGATCCGCTACTTTTTGCCAGCGTCGCATTTTCGCTACTTTACGATTTTAATCTACCCGCCTCTTTTGACTCGGAGGGGCTTTTGCGCGCCTTTGATTCGTTTATAAACGCCGCGATTTTTATGTTTGCATTTTGGCTACTACGCGCAGTAGTTAGCCTGGCTCTCAAGCGCGAAGCTATGGGCTCTGCGGACATCTTTATCGCGGGCGTTATGGGTGCGATCTTGGGCATCAAGCTTGGCCTCATGGCGATCTACGTCTCGGCGCTACTGACGCTGCCTGCATACGCCATCGTGCGAAAACGCGGATACGAGCTGCCTTTCGTGCCGTTTTTGAGCCTTGCTACGCTTATAGTTTATGCATTTAAAGATTGGTTTATCTACATCTTGGGACTGATTTATGGATAGGACGGCGCGTTATCTTTTCTCAAACTTCCTAAGCACGTTTGCATCGCTATTTGCGACGCTTTTTCTCATCATGTCGATCGTGTTTTTCATCCAGATCGCGCGTATCACCTCATACATCGAGATTACCTTTATAGAGCTTTTTAAACTCTATATGTTTATGCTGCCTAGAGTACTACTTTTTACCGTTCCTATCGCATTTTTCGCATCACTTGCGCTCATGTTTTTCAGACTTTCTCGCGAAAACGAGAGCATCGTGCTTTTTACGCTCGGATATTCGCCAGTTAGGATCGCTAAATTTTTCCTCATCGTTAGCGGCGCGGTTTCGGCCTTTTTAATCGTCACCGCGATAGTGCTGATCCCCACGGCTGCGGAGCTAAACTCAAATTTCGTCTCGTACAAAAAAACCGTTGCCAAGCTAAATTTAAAAACAACCGAATTCGGGCAAAAATTTTCCGACTGGATGGTCTTTATCCAAAATGAAAAAAACGACGAAAACGGCACTCTTTACGAGGGCGTGACGCTTTATTCGCCAAAAGAAGGCGCGCACCGATTCGTCCTTGCTAAAAACGCTCGCCTAACCAACAACAACGCCGTGCTTGAGTTTACGCTATCAGACGGCAAAATTTACGATATGAGAGACGCCTCGTGGCATAAAACCGACTTTGGCACGATGAAAATCAGCACCACCCAAGAGGACAGCGTCGCGCAGACGAAGTCGTTTGTGCAGTATTGGCAGGCAATGAGCGAGGATAAAAAGCGCGCCAAAGACTTCGCAACCTACGTTCTCATCGCGCTTTTTCCGCTAGCTACGACGCTTTTTGCTTTGAGCCTTGGTATCGTAACCTACCGCTACGAAAAGGGCTTTGTGTATTTTGGGATATTTGGTGTGCTATTCGGGTATTTTACGCTCATTATGCTCTTTAGCTCGCGCGTTTTTATCGCGATTGCGGCGATATTTTTGTTATTTTTCATTGCCTCGATTTTTAGCTTTAGGGCTAAAATTTTAAAAAGATACTAAGTGCGGCTTAAACTCGTTTTTAGCTACGACGGGTCGAAATTTCAAGGCTCGCAGACACAGCCGCACGAAAACGGCGTCGAGGACGCACTGGGCGCGGCTCTAGCGCACGTGGGTATTTTTAGCAATATAATCTCTAGCTCGCGCACAGACAAGGGCGTGCACGCAAACAATCAAGTCGCCTGCGTGGAGTGCGGTGAGCACTTTAAGGACTTTGCGCGCCTTAGAGCTCTCATCAACCGCCACGCCCACCCGGCCATTCACGTCAAATTTATAAGCCGCGTTAAAGACGACTTTCATCCGCGATACGACGCCACCGCGCGTGCATATCGATACGTTATTAATCACGGCAAGTTTTCGCCTTTTTTGTCGCCTTACGAGACTTTTTTACCAAAATTTGACCCAAATTTAGCAAACGAGCTGCTCGCGCTTTTTGTCGGCGAGCACGATTTTAGCGCGTTTATGAAGCTCGGTAGCGATGTCAAAAGCCCAGTGCGGCGCGTTTCAAAGTCCTTTTGCTACGAGCGCGGCGAACGAACGATTATCATCTTTAAAGCAAACGGCTTTTTGCGCGCCCAGGTTCGCCTCATGGTCGCTAGCGTTTTAAAGGCGCTCGAGCTTGCAAAAAACGGCAAATTTAAGGAAATGGACGCGCTGGAGTTTAAAATTGAGCGTGCAGAAGTGGCAAATTTGGACACAAATTTAAACAAAAACAGCAGCGATAATGTCCTGACGAAAAACCACAAAGGCACAAATTTAACCGCCGAACGCGCAGAGTGCGTCGCTTCAAAATTTGACGCTAAAAACTCAAATTTAAACAAAGTCGCAAACAACTGCCGCGATGCAAATTTCCTCAAAGCAAAAGAGCTTTTGCGCCAAGCTATCCACGAGCAAAAGCCGCTCACGCGCATTCCCGCACCGCCAAATGGTCTTTATCTAAACCGAGTTTTTTACGAATAAAAAACAAAAAATCGAAGAAGCTATCGCCGCCGTAACGCAAAAGCAAAAGGTCCTACGCAGTATTTACGTCCAATTTTTGACCGTAAACTCCGTTGCGTTTGTTTTTGCCGGTGTTTATGCGCTACTTATCGATCCGTCGTTTGAGGTCGTAGGCGTACTGCTCGTCATAGCACTATTTGTACAAGCAGCGCTAGCAACTTTTATAGCAGATATTTTATATAAGATAAATGGCGAGAAGCTAAACAAAAATGCAAGGGGTGATTACAAGCGGTTTTATAAAAACGTTTTTATAAACGCTGTTATCAAAAGTATCGACGGTAAATTTAA
>CAUUAH010000201.1:0-3087 GCA_963542985.1 uncultured Campylobacter sp.
GGTTTTGTGTATAAGAGACAGAGCGAATAGAGCGCTATTTGCAGCACTATCTGACGGGTAAAATTTAAAACAAAAACCGCCGCGGGCCTTTTTACGCCTTGAAGCGTCGAGCCGGAGAGATTTATAAGCGCGTAACCCATAAAAGCTAGCGAATTTACCGCAAAATAGCCCCTTGACGCGCTCACGACCTCAGGCGTTTCGTCAAAAAATCCAACCAAAATCCCGCCGAGCCCAAGGCAAAAAGCCGCCGCAAAAACGCAATAAACCACTAGAAATTTGACCGCATAGGCGTAGCAGCCGCGCACTCTGGCGTATTCGCGCGCGCCGAAGTTTTGCGATACTATACCCAGCACCGCCGACGCGATGCCAGTCGTCGGCAGCATAACGATCTGCTCGATACGTAGCGCTAGGCCATAGCCCGCGACCGCGTGCGTGCCGTAGCGGCTGATAAAATGCATGAGCACGAGCCCGCCAAGCGACATCGAGAGATAGTTTAGACACGCGGGCAAGGCTTGGGCTAAAATTTTGCTGTAGATGGCAAGCTCGGGCGCAAACGAGCGTAAATTTAAAAAATTTATCATACCCGTTTTTGCGATTTTGACGCCTAAAAATAACGAACCAAGAAGCTGCACCGAAGCCGTCGCCAGCGCTATCCCGCCGATACCCAGCCCGCAAACATCCACGTAAAAAAAACAAAAGCCCAAATTTATAAAAAGTCCCGCAAAAAGCCAGTTTCGCAGGCTCCTTGTGTCGCCCGTAGCCACCAGCACGCCGTTTAGAGATTTTATGAGCAAGAAAAATGGCGAAGCAAGAAATATCACGCGGTTATAAGCCATGGCTTCGCGCAAAAACTCCTCGTTCGCGCCTAAAATTTTAAGCAAATGCGGCGTAAAAATAAAGCCCGAAAGCCCCATAAAAAGCGCGCAAAGAAGTACGAAAAAAACGCCTTTTGCGGCGTAAATTTTAGCGAGTTTTTCTTTGCCGCCGCCAAGCGCGTTGCCAACAAGCGCGGTTAATGCAGAGCCAAAGCCAAGCCCCACGCCCACGACGCTGATGTAGAGCAAAAAACTCATCGAAAAGCCCGCCAACGCCTGCGTCGATATTCGCGCGGCAAAAAACACGCCCGTCACGTTGTAAAGCGTATTAAAACTCATCGCGACGCCCGCGGGCGCGGCTAGGCGCAGCACGAGCTTGTTTATAGGCTCTTTTGTGAGATTCACTTGATTTTGAGCTCCAAAAGCGCGTCTTTTACCTCTTTTGGCACGCGGTAGCTGTCACGGATCTTTGAGATCGTTTTGTTGTGGGTAAATTTACTTAGTCGCCTGCTCTCTAGCAGCTGCTGCCCCGCGCCGTCAAATTTGATAAAAACCTCGGCTAAACACCAAGCAGCCGCCATTTGCACGTAGTAGCGCTCGTCTTTTTCCTCGGCGCAAATTTCAAAAAAACGCTCAAGCGAAAGCGCGTTAAAATTGCGCATAAAATAAACGTAAAAAAATCGCTTTTCGTATTCCAAATTTGAGCCTAGAGCCTGCTTTAGCAGCGCATCTACGTAGCGCGGATCGCTAAATTTAGGCTCAAAGCCGTCCGTCACCGCCCAGTTTGGCATCGTTTTGATAAACTCGCTAGCTAGCTTAAATTTGGCTTCGTCGTCTTTAACGAGCATTATCAAAAAGCCCTTTAACATGAACTCCTCGTGAAAAAAGGGCTCGTAATCTGCGATCTGCTTTAAATTTAGCCGAGCAAAATTTCGCTTTGCCAGGCGTCTTAGCTCGGGAGTTTTTACGCCTAAAATTTCAGGGCTTTTGATGAGCTTTTGCGAAAATGCCGCCAGCTTTTCACTCTTAAGCCCCTCTAAAATCTCTAAAAATTCGCTTTTTACGTCCACGCTAGTTCCTTTGCTTTTTAAATTTACCGCTCAAATTCGTCCCTGCCTAAATTTAACGCTTCAAAAAACAAAGCCGAAGCGTCAAATTTGCCGCCCTGCGCGCCCAAAAGCAAATTTAAAGGCTAAAATTTTACTTTTGAGCCTCTTGCGTGCGTTTTGCCGACTTTTTGCGGGCGTAGATATTGATGAGCTCCACGCCCAGAGAAAACGCCATCGCAAAGTAAACGTAGCCCTTAGGCACGTGCATACCGAGCCCCTCGCCGACTAACGTAAAACCGATCAGGATCAAGAACGCAAGCGCGAGAATCTTGATCGTCGGGTTATTATCGACGAAATTTGAAATGCCCTTAGACGCAAACATCATCACGCCCACAGCAAGTATCACTGCTAAAATCATGATCTCGATGTGGTTTGCCATGCCCACTGCGGTGATGACGCTATCGAGCGAAAAGACGATATCAAGCACGGCGATCTCTGCGATAACGACCCAAAAACTCGCATGCCCTTTGCTCGCCGAGTGCTCCTCGTGCTCGCCGCTGACGCTTGAGTGGATCTCGAGCGTGGACTTGCCGATGAGGAAAAGTCCGCCTAAAATCAGCACCAAATCGCGCCCCGTGATCGTAAAGTCAAACACGCTAAATAGCGGCTTGGTAAGCTTCATAATCCAAAATAACGAAAGTAGCAGCGCAATCCTCGTTAGCATCGCAAGCGAAAGCCCTAAAATGCGGCCTTTGTCGCGCTGCTCAGGCGGGAGCTTGCCGACTAGGATCGCGATAAATATGATGTTATCGATACCAAGCACGATCTCAAGCCCCGTTAGCGTCACGAGCGACAGCCACGCCTCAGGCGAAAAAATCCAATCGAACATTTTTTTCCTTTTTTTATAAATTAGGGCGCGATTATAGCCAAAACGGGTTTAAATTTGATTGAGCGGGCGGGCGTGGGCATTTGGGGATCAAATTTGACGATTAAATTTGGCGAATTTTGGTTTATTTGGCAGCGGTTAAATTTGCCGCGATGAAATTTGATTTTGCAAAATACGCCGCAAACGGCTCTGCGGATAAATTTTTAGAAAAACCAAATTTAAAAAAATTATCTCAAATAAAGGGCGTTTAAGCGATAAGCGGATAAAATTAAAATCTTTTGTGAAATTTAAAATCTGTCTCTTATACACATCTCCGAGCCCACGAGACTAGCGCTCA
>CAUUAH010000202.1:0-3072 GCA_963542985.1 uncultured Campylobacter sp.
TTAAGGGGGAAGGGAGCGACTTCGTAATTCAAGCCCCTTCCCCCTTAACAAAGAAACAAGATAACTGTAGACAATCATTTTTGTTTTTAAGAAATTTAACACATAGCGTCAAATTTGAAAACCAAATTTAGCGCCTTAAAGATACGGGTCTCGGCAGATAAAATTTACAAATTTAGGAAGATATGAAACAAATATTCCAGACAGAATAGGCGTAGTTTAAATAAATTTTCTTGTCCGCAAAGGAGCAGACTGGTCGTGCGTGACTGCGGCGGGCGCAGAAAAATTTATTCTAAAATCCGTCATTTACAGGGAATCAAAATCGCACGCATCAAACCCCAGCTCCAGCGTCTTTATCTCCCCTATCGCATTTCCCGCGATCCCCTTTATCGAGCCAAACATCTCGATCGCGTTGTCGCGCACCTTTTCGATCTGTTTTTCGCGGCTCTTCCAGATGCGTTTCATCGCGTTTTTCTCTCGCTCCAGCTCCTCGCTCATCGCAGAAAAGCCCTCCACGATAGCCTCGATACGCATCTTAAACTCGTTGCTGACGAGATACGAGTAGAGCATCTCCATCTTGTTCGAGCGGTTTTGCGCAGAGTTCCTAGCGAAATTTAGCTCCACGACGCCCTGCCTTAGCACGAAACAAAGCGCCTTAAACTCCTCGTAGTTGCACACCCATACGCCGTCAACCAGCCCCATGCGCTCTAGCTCCCGCGGGCGCGCCTCGCTAACGAGCACTCCGACGTCGGCGCCCGATGCGCGCATATCGGCCTTAAATTTCTCTATCCATTCGTTTGAGAAATTTTTCGTGCGCTTGCTCTCGTAGTAGATTTTGCCGCAGTTTTGCGCCTCGCGAGTATTTACGATCTGCATCACGTCCGCGCCATTTGTGCCCTTTTTGACCTCGTCTATGACGTCAAATACAAACTTCTCCCGCAGCCACGCCTCGATGGCGAGCTCTTGCGTCTCGCCTTGCAGCTGCTCGCTGCCCTGCTCTATGCGCCTTTGCGCCTCGTTTAGCTGCTTTTTTAGCGCCTCTAGCTGCTCGTCTTTTTGCTTAAATTTTAGCTCGTTTTGCTCGGCCAAAGCCTTGCCTAGCCGCTCTTTTTCCTCGTTTAGGCGCTTGCTTAGCTCGGCCTCGGTTTTAGCCATCAGCGCGCTTTCAAACTCGCTCTTTTCGCGTTTTAGCTTTTCTATTTCGAGCGTCTTTAAATTTAGCTCGTTTATCTGCTTTGACTTGGCTTCAAGCTCGTTTTTTAGGGCGTTTACTATGTTTAAATTTTCGCCCTCTAGTTTTGCTTTTATTTCATTTTCAAGCTCTGTTTTTTTAGCGTTTAGGGCTGCGGCAAATTTGGCGTCAAATTCTTTTTCCTTCGCGTTCAAAGCGTCTAAATGCGCCTTGTATTCGGCCCTCTTAATCTCGATCTCTTTGTCGAATTCTCGCCTGGCTACCGCCATTTTTTGCTTCATTTCAAGCTCAAGCTCGGTTTTTAGAGCCAAATTTACATCGACTTCGGCGCCGCAGTTACCGCATTTTACGCTACTTTGCATTTACAGCCTCGTTTTCATTTTTTCAAATTCGTCCTGCACGGTGGCCGAGTTTGGCTCGTTGCTCATCTTGTCTATCGCGTCGCCGTAGAGGCTGGTTAGATAAATCACGATGCAAGAGACCGCAAAGCCCGGCAATATCTCGTAAACGTAAGAATTTAGCCCCAGCGCAATCCATGCGATCACCGTCGCCCCACCCGTTATCATGCCTAGAAGCGCTGCTAGCGCGCTCATCCTACGCCAGTAAAGGCTAAAAAGCAGTACCGGCCCAAAGCTCGCTCCAAAGCCCGCCCACGCGTAACCCACGACGTTTAGCACGCTTTCGTTAAAGCTAAAAGCAAGCGCGGTAGCCACCAGAGCGACAGCCACGACTGCGTATCTGCCCGCGGCAACCTGGGCTTTTTGCGAAATTTCTTTTTTATAAAAGGCAAACACGAAGTCCTGCGTCACCGAGCTTGCGCTAACCAAAAGCTGGCTAGAGATCGTACTCATGATGGCTGAAAGCACGGCCGAGATGATGATGCCCACGAAAAACGGATGAAACAGCGTCTCGCCAAGCTGCAAAAAGACCTTTTCAGGATCTGCTAGAGGCAAATTTAACTCGCTGTAATACACAAAGCCGATCAGTCCGCTCATCATCGCTCCAGCTAAGCCGATCGCCATCCAGCCGATACCGATGCGGCGCGCTTGGGCTAGCTCTTTTGAGCTTCGTATCGCCATAAATCTAACGATGATGTGCGGCTGCCCGAAGTATCCAAGCCCCCACGCCATGAGTCCTAAGATACTTAAAAAAGTCTGGTCGTAAAAGACGTTTAGGTGGTTTTTGCCGTATTTGGCGACCTCGCTCCAAAAGGTAGCGCCGTCTGGCAAATTTAGATTACAAAACGCAACTACGGGCACGGCGACAAGCACCAAAAACATCAGCATGCCCTGAAACGCGTCCGTGATGCAAACCGCGCGAAATCCGCCGAAAAACGTGTAAAAAACGACGATAGCAAGCGTAAAAATCGCGCCAAATTTAAAATCTAATCCAAAAAAGCTCTCAAAGCTCTTGCCACCCGCGATGATGCCGCTACTAACGTAAAGCGTGAAAAATATCAAAATCAAAAGACCCGAGACTATGCGTAAAATTTTAGTCTCGTCTTTGAAGCGATTTTGTAAGAAATCGGGAATCGTGATGCTGTCGCTAGCAACCTCGGTATAGACGCGCAGGCGCTTTGCTAAAAACAGATAGTTGCAATACGCTCCTATAACGAGCCCCAAAACCATCCAAATCGTAGCAAGACCCGTGGCATATAGCGCGCCCGGCACGCCAAGTAGCATCCAGCCGCTCATATCGCTAGCTCCGGCGCTTAGCGCAGTTACGACCGGCCCTAGGCGGCGATTATCAAGCAGATATTCGCCCATATTGGCGTTTTTGTTATAAGAGTATCGCCCCACGAAAAGTAAAAATCCAAAATACAGCGCGATGGCGATATAGCTGTCTCTTATACACATCTGACGCTGCCGACGATCTTACGCGTG
>CAUUAH010000203.1:0-3037 GCA_963542985.1 uncultured Campylobacter sp.
GCCTTTTGGCATCACATTTAAGCGCCTTTACGCTTGACGGTTCAAGCAGGGCATTAGACGACGGTTCGGTGAGTCTTGGCGTAAAATATGCCCAAAGCGAGCAATCGCTCATAGGCAAAGTCACGCACAAAAAGATAATCGAGTGCGCGCCTGAGATAACGGGAGCCTTTGAGTACGGCTCAAACCAGATTTTATTTTACCCTAAAAAGCCTCTAGCAAAAGGCGTAAGCTACTCGTGCAAAAAAGGCGAGAGCAAGGCCAAATTTTACGGCGGGGACTTCGTACTATCAAACATGATCGAATACTCCGGAGATACATTTTTAGCGGTATTTAACGACAATGTTAGCGAGGATGAGTTTGCCGCAAATTTTAAAATTTACGACAAGCAAAATTTAGCCAAGCAAAATATCAAATATAAAATCGTAGCCAAAACGCCTAGAAGCTTTCAGATAAAGCTACTTGAAAGCGGCGACAATTTGGTATTTGCCGTCTCCAAAAATCTCAAAAACGCTTCGGGCGTAAATTTAGCCGACGACTTTGAAGTCGTGCAAAAAGTAGCCGGCCCGGATGAAAATTTCGTCGATAAGCCAAAAGCCAAGACTATGTTTTTAAACGAGGTCGAGGGCGTTAGCTTAGATAACGGCAAACTAGCGGCTAGACTCTATCTTAAAGATTGGGTGGATTTGGATAATATTAAAAAATTTATCAAGGTCGAGGGCGTAAATAGCTTTGAAGTGAGCGATATGGAGTACACCAGCCATCAGGATGCCGACGGCGAGTATTACTACTACTATATCGACATTACCAGCAACGACTTCAAACCGCAGACAACATACAAAGTCACTTTCTACAAGGGCTTTGGCGACGACTATTCGATGCTTCGAGAAAACTCTATCTTTAACGTCGCATTCGGCGATCTAAAGCCATTTTTAGAGTTTACCGATAGCGGCACGTATATGTCTAGCCTAGGCGAGATCGGCGTAAAAAGCGTAAATACAAACACCGCTAAAGTCGTCGTCGAGAAGCTAAAAGAGCAAAATTTAAGATACTTTTTAAATTTCACCGAAACTCCTTTAGATAACTACGCCGAAGAGGTCGCTAGCAAAAACTACGAGATCGGCGGCGCTCAAAACGAAATGCAAAAAAGCAAGATCAAGCTTGACTTTGCCGAGGGCGGCGACGGAGTTTATCTAGTCACGATCTACTATGACAAAGACAAAAGCGTCCAAAAACCGGTCTATCTAACCGATATCGGCCTAAGCATGAAGGTTTCAAAAGACGAGGTATTTTTATTTGCCAACCGCTTGAGTAAAAACGAAGTGGTCGCAAACGCGGACGTCAAAATCTACTCCGTCAAAAACAATCTCATCGCAAGCGGCATCACAAACGACGAAGGCGTGTTTAAATTTAACAAAAAAGACATCGGCAAAGACGTCTCAAGCGCGGTTTTAACGCTGGGCAAGGAGCAAAGTTTCATCGCTCTATCGCAAAATAAACGCCTAAACGAGGAGTCGAATTTAGACGCCAAAGACAGAAGCGAAATTTATAACGCGTATTTGCATTTTGCTAGCAACATCATCCGCCCGCAGGAAAATATAAAAGGCGAGATCATCATCAAAAACGCGCTGTTTAAGAGCCTCTCAAACATGCCCGTTAAGCTAAAAATCAGAGATCCGCAAAACAAAGTAATCCTAGATAAAAGCATAAATACGACCGAGCTTGGCGTGATAAATTTCGACGAGCCTGTAAACTCTGGACTAACCGGAACGTTTAAATTTGAAGTGATCTTTGCAAATAAAATCATCGATAGCTACGACTTTTCAGTAGAGTCCTTCACTCCGCAACGCATCAAAAACGAGGTCAAGCTAGATAAGCAAATTTACGCTCTAGACGATCTAATAGACGTAAAACTACAAAGCAACTACCTTTTTGGCGGAGCGGCGGCTAATCTAGAGGGCGACGTGGCGTTAAATTTATATCAGCAAGATTACAAAAACGATAAATTTAAAGAGTATAAATTTAGCAACGGCGAATACGCCGCAAATGGCCTAGATCAGTTTACTAAGCCAGTCACTCTAGATAGCGAGGGTAAAGGCGCGACTGCGTTTAAGCTACAAAACAAAGGCAAAATCGCAAGCATTTTAAAAGGCACCGCGGTATTTACCATTAACGACGACGGCAAAAACGTAAGCGCTAGCAACGACTTTAGCGTCTATCCTTTTGATGTGATGGTCGGCGTCAGAGCAAACGACACCTACATCGACTCAAACTCCAAACTAACGCTAAATTTCGTCAGCGTAGATCCACTTAAAGACGAGGAGCTAAAAGATAGACAAAAAGCCGTCGAGATCAAAAAAGCGATCTGGGAATACAACTACGACAAAGAAGGCTATCTAAAATGGAACAAGCGCTACGAAAAGGTCTTTAGCGATACTCTTAGCGGCAACGAATTCGTTTATGATTTCAATCAAAGCGGCGACTTCATAGTCGTGGTTTCCGATATCCTAAGCGGCCACTCGGCAAATTTAGATATCTACGTTAGCGGCTGGGACTACGGCGGCACGTTGCAACCGACAAAAGAGCTAGCTAAAGCTAAAATCAAGCTAAATCAAAAAGTCTATAAAAAAGGCGACTCGCTAAACGTAGACGTTAGCTCTGTGCTAAAAAGCGGCATCGGCATCATCACGGTCGAGTCAGAAAACGTCAAAAAGTATAAAGTCGTAAATATAGAAAACAACGTAGCAAACGCCAAATTTGACCTTGACTTCGATTTTGAGGGACTTTATGTAACTGCATCCATCATGCGCGTAGCAGATAACGACGTCTTGCCGTTTAGAACCTACGATAAAGTCTATGCAAAAGCGGACAAATCATACCGAGCAACAAACGTCAGCATCGAAGCGCCAAAAGTCGTGAAGTCAAACTCCAAATTTAAAACTACCGTAAAAACCGAGCCAAATGCGGAAGTTACGTTATTTGCAGTTGATGAAGGCGTACTACAAGTAACAAATCAAAAGTTAAAGAGCCCGCTTGACTT
>CAUUAH010000204.1:0-2989 GCA_963542985.1 uncultured Campylobacter sp.
TGAGCGATAGTCTCGTGGGCTCGGAGATGTGTATAAGAGACAGGCCATCGCCCGTTCAGTTCGTAGATAAGCCAAACAGAACCGACTACGTAGTAAACAATCTAAAATCCGAAACCTACCAAACCTACGAGCTTGGCGTGAGGGATATGATCTATGATAATTTCATAAGCGCGACCGTGTTTTTAACCGATACGAAAAACGAAATTTACACCAGAACGCTCACAAATAATATAACCGACGGTTGGTTTTTTATAAATTTAGACGACGTCAGGAGATACGGAGCCGAGCTCTACGCCGAGCAGCAAATTTTAGACAACCTAAAAACCAGCCAGACCTTCTCCTACGTAAAAGCCGAATTTAAAAAAGGCAGCAACAAGGGCATGGAGGTGCCGACCGTGCAAAAGAGCAAATTTGTCGCTAGCATCGACTACGAGCCGATCAAGGATCTAAATTTACTCCTTGACGTCAAATACCTATCAAAGCTAAAAAGAGCGATCTACTCGGGCGTGACGGACATATCCGGCTACGAGACGCAAACCGTGTCTAGGACGCTAGTGGATCTTGGGGCGAAGTATAAATTTAAAGGCGGATTTTCGGTCTCTGCGGGAGTTAAAAATTTATTCAACAAAAAATACAACTCCTATCAAAGCGTGCTAGAGGACATATACGAGCCCGCCGACGAGAGAAACTACTACGTAGAGTTTAAGTATGCCTACTAAAAACGGAGTTACGGCGGTTTTGGCGGCGCTTACGGCGCTGCTTTTTATATTTTCGCTTAGTCTTGGCGGCGCCGATATCTCGTGGCAAGATATAATCAAATTTGCAAGCGGCGGCGAGATAGACGAGATAAAGGAAACCATCCTGCTAGAAATCCGCCTGCCGCGCGTCATCATGGCATTTTTGATCGGTATGCTGTTAGCAAGCTCCGGCGTCGTCGTGCAAAGCGTGTTTTTAAACCCGCTAGCAGACCCCTACATCATCGGTATCGCCTCTGCTGCGACCTTTGGCGCCGTGGCGGCTTATCTTTTAAAGCTGCCCGATTTTTACTACGGCGTGTTTGCATTTTTTAGCGCGGCGATACTTTCGGTGCTGATCTTTAAACTCTCTAAAAAAGGCAAATCCATCGCCACTCTTCTTATCATCGGTATCGCGTTTTCGTCGTTTCTGGGCGCGTTTACGAGCTTTGCGACCTACCTCATCGGCGAGGATAGCTTTAAGATAGTAGCGTGGATGATGGGCTACGTGGGCTCTGCCAACTGGGAAAAGATCGCCTACATCAGCGTTCCTCTCGTGCTATCTATGGCGTATTTTTACTTTAAGCGATTTGAATTAAACGTCATCCTAAGCGGCGACGAAGAGGCTCAAAGCCTGGGCGTGGACGTCGAAAAGATGAAAAAACGCCTGCTCATCGTCTCGTCTTTAGCCGTGGCGTTTTCGGTAGCGTTTACGGGCATGATAGGCTTTGTGGGGCTCATCATCCCGCATACGCTGCGCATGATACTAAAAACCTCGAGCAACATCGTTTTGATACCTATTAGCGCCTTTGCGGGCGGGTTTTTCCTGCTAGCCTGCGACACGATAGGCAAAAGCGTCCTAAGCCCGACCGAGGTGCCTATAGGCGTAGTTACGGCGTTTTTCGGCGCTCCGTTTTTTCTATTTTTAGCTATCCGCTCAAGCAGGAGCATATAAGGTGAAAGTAGAAAAACTATGCTTTAGCTACGGCAAAAAAGAGATACTAAAAAACGTAAATTTAAGCCTCAAAAACGGTCGGTTCGTAGGGATTTTGGGCCCAAACGGCTGCGGCAAATCCACTCTTTTAAAAAATATCCTAAGAATTTTATCGCCAAATAGCGGCGTAATCACGCTAGAAAACAAAAAGCTGGAGGATTATTCGCTAAAAGAGCTGGCTAAAATTTTAGGCTTCGTGCCGCAAAAAACGGTTCTAAGCATGCCTCTAACGGTCGAGGATATCGTGCTAACGGGGCGCTTTTGCCATCTAAAAAGCCAGTTTAGCGGATACGACGCAAACGACGTAGCCAAAACCTACGAGATCATGCGCCTACTTGACGTAGAACGGTTTGCTAAACGCAGCGCCCACTCCTTAAGCGGCGGCGAATTTCAGCGCGTACTGCTTGCTAGAGCGCTAGTTAGCGAGCCAAAGATTTTACTTCTTGACGAGCCTACGAGCGCGCTAGATCTAAACTACGGAGTCCAGATGTTAAAGATCTGCGAAAATTTGACCGCGGAGCTAAATTTACTCTCCGTAGCCGTGCTGCACGATCTAAATTTAGCCGCTATGTTTTGCGACGAACTCGTTATGCTAAAAGATGGCGAGATACGCTATACGGGCACGGCAAAGCAGCTTTATACGAAAGAAATTTTATATGAAATTTATGGGCTAAACTGCGAAATTTTAGAGCACGGCGGCATGCCGTTCGTCGTGCCCGTAAAGCGATAAATTTACAAATCAAATTTGAAAGGATTTTCTATGAAAAAAATAGCCGCACTTTTGCTTGCTGCCAGTTGTCTTTTGGCGAATTTAACCGCAAACGCGCCCAAAAAGCTAGTCGTACTAGACCCATCAGTCGTCGAGATAGTCTATATGCTAGGCGCGCAGGATCAGCTAGCCGCCATCGCTACGCTTCAGTTTTCTAAAATTTGGCCCGAGGATCAAACCGTAAAGCTAAAAAGCGTAGGCACCTACACAAAGCCAAATATCGAGCAGATCGTCGAGCTAAAGCCTGATCTCGTCGTCACCAGCTTTCACTCGGCAAACGTGAACGAAAGCCTTGCTAAATTTGACCTAAAAACCCTCACACTAAAAGCCGATAGTGTCGGCGATATCTACAAAAATATCGAAGAAATCGGCAAAATAACAGGCAAAGAGCAAAAAGCGAGCGAAGTCGTAAGCGAGATAAAATCCAAAATCGACTCTTTTGCAAACCTGTCTCTTATACACATCTGACGCTGCCGACGATCTTACGCGTGT
>CAUUAH010000205.1:0-2988 GCA_963542985.1 uncultured Campylobacter sp.
TGTATAAGAGACAGCTTAAAAAACAAATATGCAAAATTCTAACTTTGTCACTAAAATATTCTACATTAACGATTATCGGAATTTTAGGTATTTTGATAAATGAAGTAGAAAAATTTAATTTCGTAAATTGGAAATAGGGGTAGGTAGGTTTTGGGTTAAATTTGAGTGAAAATAGAGTAGGGCGGCTAAACTAACCGCCCGAATTTAGCGCAAATTTGAGCCCAAGCTGCGTCAAATTTGCCGTCTAAAGCAAATCAGATAGGTAGGACGCGGATATTTGGACTGAGGTTTTCTTGCAATACGTTTTCGATCGCGTATAGCGTGCCGGTCGCACCGCTCGCGCAACCGCTGCAAGCACCCATATATCTTATATAGACGTCAAATTTACCCTCGGCGTCTTTTTGCAGATCGAGGATTTCCATATTGCCGCCGTCCATCATCAGCATCGGGCGGATATCCCTATCTATGACGCTCTCGATGGCTTTTAGCTGGCCCACGACGGTCATATTTTCAAAGCTCACGTCGTCAAATTTGCCCGCAGCCTGCGCGTCGATGAGGGCTTGCTTTTTCTCCTTTTCCATCTCGGCTCTGGTGTCTGCGAGGATGTCTACGAGATAGTACTCGCGCTTTTCGTGTCCGCCCGGGCGCACGCAGGATTTGCAAAAGGCGCCTGCTTTGGTGTATTGCGTGATCTCCTCGACCGTGTGTAGGTCGTTTAGGCGGATGACCTCTTTGATCGTGCCTAGGCTCACGCGCGCGCACTCGCACACGATGATCTCGTCCTCGAAATGCTCCGGATCCACGCCCTTATACTGCGCCGCGGCGGCCTTGATAACGTCGTAGGCCATGACCGAACAGTGCATCTTTTGCGGCGGGACGGCTGGGACATCTGGGGTGTCGCGCATGGCTTTTTCCACGTCGATGTTTGTGATTTTGACCGCTTCATCCACGGTCTTGCCGATACAAAGCTCAGCCATCGTATCTGAGCTAGCCACCGCCGTGCCGCAGCCAAAGCTCTTAAATTTAGCGTCCATGATGCGGTCGGTTTTCTCATCCACGAGCCAATACAGCCTCACCGCGTCGCCGCAGCTTTCGGCGCCAAAGTCCGCTACGATAAGCTTACCGCCTCTTGCTTTGGCCTCGTCCTGCGTTATCTCGCCCATAAATTTGGGATTGTTCATGCGGTCTTGGACGTTTTGGGAGTATTCGTCCCAGATGGAGCCGCCTATTAGATTATTTTTTGCCATTTTATTTCCTTTTTAGAGGCGTTGTCTTTTTGCTTTATACTTCGTTAAAAATCTCGCTCAGCTGCGGTTGCGGACGACTAGTCCGCGCCCTTGCTTCGGTCGATTTTACCTCGTCTAAACCAAAAATACTGCCGCCCGCTTCCTTTTAAATTTAACTCAAATTTGGACTTTTAAAGCTCGAATTTCAATTAAATTTAATCTCATATTTGAATGTAAAACATTAAGGCGAAGTATTTTATAAACATTTTGCTTCGCAAAAACACTACGCTTGTTTTGAGATGGATTTGAATGTTGTGCGGAAATTTTCGTCCCAAGGCTAGACAGATAGTCTGCCGCAGGGCGAAAATTTCAAACTCATTCAAAGACACTCAAAAGACAAGCCGTTACTTGCCGTTAGGGTTGTAGGCGTACGTGCTTGAAATAGCTCGCAACCTCTCCACCGCCTTTTTGATATGCTCTATCGCATAGTCGATCTCTTCTTCGGTATTAAACCTCGACAGCGACAGCCTTAGCGCCGTATGCGCCAGATCGCTACTAGCGCCGATAGCTTCCATTATCGGGTTGCTCTCCAGCGTCTCGGACGCGCACGCCGAGCCCGTAGATGCCGCGATACCGGCCTGATTTAGATCCCACAGCATCGCCTCGCCTTCGACCCCTTTTACGGCGGCTAGAATGGTGTTTGGCAGCCTATGAGCGCGGTCTCCCACGACCGATATATCGGGGATTTGCAGCAGCGCGTCTTCAAGCTTATCGCGCAGGCGTCTAACGTGCAGGTTTTCAAACTCGATTAGTTTGTTGCTGTTTTCCAGCGCTTGCGCCATGCCGACGATGCCCGCGACATCAAGCGTCCCGCTGCGTCTACCGCCCATGTGCTCGCCGCCGTGAAGCAGGCTCGTTAGCTTTTGCGAGTCTTTGATATACAGGCCGCCTACGCCCTTTGGTCCGTGAAATTTATGCGCCGAAAAGCTCATAAAGTCCATGCCCATCTCGCGCACGTTTATCTTGATCTTGCCGACGGTTTGCGTCGCGTCGGTGTGAAACAGCGCGCCGTATTCGTGAGCGATCGCCGCGCACTCTTTTATCGGGAAAATAGTGCCAGTTTCATTGTTTGCCCACATGATGCTAACGAGCGCGGTTTTGTCGTCGATGAGCTTTCTTAGGTCGTTTGGATCGAGCAGACCGTTTTCATTTACGGGTACGTAGCTCACACGCACGCCGTATTTTTTGAGCGACTCAAAAGTCGCCGCGATCGCCGGATGCTCGACGGCGCTGATTACGACGTGGTCCTTTTCTTTATTTAATATATGATCGAAAAACACGCCCTTAGCCACCCAGTTGTTGCTTTCGGTGGCGCAGCTTGTTACCACGATATCGTCGCTATCGCTCGCGTTTATGCCCGCATAGAGCTGATCCATCGCGCGTCGAAGCGCCGGGTGCGTCTCGGAGCCGAATTTATGCAGCGAGTTTGGGTTGCCGTATTTTTCGCAGAAAAACGGCTTCATAAGCTCGAAAGCTTCGGGATCGACCATTGTCGTGGCATTGTTGTCTAGATATACTCTCACGCTTGACCTTTATCAATTAGGATATATTTTATCCCTTTTATTTTCGCGACGATAATATAACAAATTTTATAAATTTTTGATTAAAATTTTAGCTTAGTTTTTTCAAATTTAAGCGGTTTTTGATAGAGTTTATATCTGTCTCTTATACACATCTCCGAGCCCACGAGACTAGCGCTCAT
>CAUUAH010000206.1:0-2959 GCA_963542985.1 uncultured Campylobacter sp.
GCGATGAGCGCTAGTCTCGTGGGCTCGGAGATGTGTATAAGAGACAGCACCTCGGTTATCGGCAATGATTTTTTAGTCGCAAACCCCGATATTGATTTTTTCATCGACGTTACGAGCAAAAAGACGCTGAGTTTTCGCGCTAACGGCAAGGTAGACGTGAGCCAGATGGCTAAAAATTTAGTCGGCGGCGGCGGACACGTGAACGCTAGCGGCGGGCTTTTTGCTGGCTTTAAGGATAGCTTTAGCTATGAAAACGTAAAGGCGCAGATAACCGACCTGATAACTAAAAAAACGATTTTACAAGGATAGAAAATGAAAGAAATAGAACCTACCGTAGACGAGCTAAGCTACGAGCTTTCGATGATGTTAGAGGCGATGCTTTATTATGCCGGCGTGAAAAAAGAAAGGCTGCAAGACGCCGCCGAGACCTACATCGAGTGCATCGACGACGCGCTGGAAAACTCTGGCGCCGAGGGCGTGGATGAGGTGCTCGAAGTCGTCGAATACATGAAGAAAAAGCACGCTAAATTTTTCAAATGAAAACTCTAGCGCAAATTTTACTTTTCTCGGCTCTGGTGGCTATGCTAGGCGGTTGCGTGTTTTTAAACGACCGCGGCGTGACGACGAAGTACTACAACGAGTGCAAGGAGTACTACGACGCGACGGGCGTCTATCACAAAGAGTGCCCTAAAAATATTATCGACTGGACGGAGTGATGAGCTTAGAAGCGGCTAGAGCGACGAAGGCTAGGGAGCTGGCGGGCAAAACCTACGCGCCTTTGATGCGTGAGATAGATGAGCTGGCGGCTAAATTTAAGGGACGCGAATTTGAGCTTAAATTTGACGATATAGTCGAGATAGGCGCAAATTTAACCCCAGCAGAGCGCGAAGAGACGCTGCAGACGGCGCTAAATTTACGCTCGTGGCGCAAGGGGCCGTTTAAGATAGACGATATATTTATCGACAGCGAGTGGAGGAGTTTTGTCAAATTTAACCTGCTCGCGCCGCACATGGATCTAGCGGATAAGGTCGTGGGCGATATCGGCTGCAACAACGGCTACTATCTCTTTCGTATGTTGCCCCAGCACCCAAAAAGACTGATCGGCTTTGATCCTGGCGTGATGAGCTTTTTGCAGTTTAAATTTATCGACGCTTTCGCGCGCTCGGGCATAGAGTACGAGCTGCTAGGCGTCGAGCATCTGCCGCACTACGGCGTCAAATTTGACGTGCTCTTTTGCCTGGGCGTGCTCTATCACAGAAGCGATCCCGTGCGTACGCTAAAAGAGCTAAAAGGCGCGTTAAATGCGGGCGGCGATCTCTTTTTGGACACGATGTATCTTGATATGGAGGGCGATTTTGCCCTGAGCCCCAAAAATACCTACTCAAAGATACCAAATATCTACTTTGTGCCGACTATTAGTGCGCTTTTAAACTGGTGCGAGAGGGCAAATTTTAAAGACGCACAAATTTTAGCCACAAAGCCGACGGATGCGCACGAGCAGCGAAAAACCGAGTGGATCTTGGGTCAGAGTTTGGGCGATTTCCTAGATCCCGCAGACCCTACGCGCACGGTCGAGGGCTATCCCGCGCCAAAACGGGTCTATCTAAAACTAAGCGTTTAAAAAGGTGAAAAATGGACGAAAATATCTACGACGACGACAGTAGCGACAGCGTGGTGCTGCCCGAGGATGAAAATCCGTTTCGCAACGAACTAAAAACCTCGCCGAATATAAAAATCGGCCTAAGCGGCGCCGTGACGCAGCTCGAGCCAAACCGCGCCAAAACGCGTTTTTTCGCCACTAGCGACATGGTTGCCGATAGCGAGGGACTTATACATAGCGGGTTTGTGTTCTCTGCGGCTAGCTACGCGGCGATGGCGGCGGTCAATGAGACTTTTAGCGTAGTTATCGGGGCTAAGATACATTTTTTCGCTCCGACCAAGCTAAACGAAGCGATCGAATTCGACGCGCGCTCGCACTTTAACGAGAGCAAGAAGCGCGAGGTGCGAGTAACCGGCACGACGAACGATATAAAGGTATTTGAGGGGACTTTTCAGGTCGTGATTTTAGAGGATCATATCTTTAAAATTTACAAAACGAACCTGCAAAAACAAGCCGCACAAAGACGAAACGAAGAAAAACGTAAAGAAGAGGTGAAGCAAAACGCGTAAGCTCGGTCAAATTTGATGAGAAATTTGGGCGGCGCGGTGAATTTAGCGCCGTCTTTTTCGGTGGCATTTTGGCGGAACCTGTATAAATTTAACGCTAAAATCTCCGCCGTCAAATTTGCCGTTTTATTTGTAAATTTAGCGCGGTTATTGAAAATCTTAAAAGCTCAAATCCGACCTTAAAATCTCATCTCCCTGCCGATCATATTTATCCAAAAGTCCAAATTTGCTCGCTCGGCTTTTAGCGTCGTTTTGTCGCCGTGACCTGGATACAATACGAAATCGCCTTGTAAATTCTTGCATTTTAGTAGGCTTTGGCGCATATCCTCGGCGTTTGAAAACGGAAAATCATAGCGTCCGATCGAGCCTCTAAACAAAAAATCTCCGCTAAAGATAACGTCGTCCACGCGCACCATACAGCATCCCGGCGTATGCCCCGGAAAGTGCATAAACTCAATCTCAAAGTCCTCTATGTTAAATTTAACGTCCTCAAATTTTGCTCCGCCGACACAAATCGCGTCATACATCGGCTGTTGCCCTGCATCCCAAAGATCGTCATGAAGCATGAAATTATCGTCTTTGTGGATGTAAACTGGAACATTAAAAAAATTTTTTAAGCTAACATTGTCAAGAACGTGATCAGAATGCCCGTGAGTGTTTAAAATAGTGAGTAGCGCGTGTGAATTTTTTACAACAAAATCATATGAATCTTGACCTGGATCAATGATAATTTCGCACCCGTTTTTGGATACTACGTAGCAGCTGTCTCTTATACACATCTCCGAGCCCACGA
>CAUUAH010000207.1:0-2922 GCA_963542985.1 uncultured Campylobacter sp.
AGTTCCTAGATCCCAAACATTATCTAAAATCCAAAAATTAAATATTGTATTAAATAAAAATATTAAAGTATAAATTTAATGCTTCTTAGCTAGAATTTGGTAAATTTTAAATACGAAGGACGGGAGATGAGCATAAATTTAGATAGACTTAAGGCGCTTTTTAGCGAGATAAACGCGATCAACGACGAAAGTTTTGGCGCTGGGATGAGCCGCCTAGCCTACACGCGCGAGGACAAGGCCGCCAGAGAGCTATTTATCGCACGCTGTAAAGAGGCGGGGCTAAAAGTGCGCATAGACGCCATCGGAAACATCTTCGCTAGGCGCGAGGGCACAGAGCCCGGACTACCGGCAGTAGCATTTGGATCGCATCTAGACACCGTGATAAACGGCGGCGAATTTGACGGCATCCTAGGCGTCCTGGGCGGGCTAGAGCTGATTAGAGCACTAAACGACGAGGGCGTGCAGACGCGAAGGTCGCTCGAGCTGATCGTCTTTGAGTGCGAGGAGTCGAGTCGATTTAATATCGCGACGCTTGGCAGCAAGGTAATGTGCGGCAAGCTTGGTTTTGAAAAACTTAAAGAGGTGCGCGACTTTCAGGGGCGCGCTATCGGCGAGATTTTTTCTGAGTTTGGCGTCGATCTAGCTAGCATCGAAAAGGCCAAAAATTTAACGCCGGGCTACGAGAGTTTTTTTGAGCTGCACATCGAGCAAGGACCGCTACTGGATAACGAAAATATCCAAATCGGCGTGGTGAGCGCCATCGCCGCGCCGCATAGATTTAGCGTGCGCGTGCAGGGCCAGGCTCAGCACTCCGGCACAACCGCGATGAAGTACCGCTGCGACGCGCTTTGCGCAGCGGCGCAGATAGTGCTAGCAGTCGAGAGCGTCGCACGCAAAAACGCAGCAAACGGCGTGGTGGCAACCGCGGGCAACTGCACGGTAAAGCCGGGCGTCATGAACGTCGTGCCCGGCGAAACAACGCTACTAATCGACCTGCGCGGCATTGATATAGTCACACGAGAGGTGGCATACGAGCAGATCCTAGGCGAAATCTCGCACATAGAGGCTCAGCGCGGCGTCAAATGCGAGATCAAGCAACTAGCATTCGACGAGCCATGCGCGCTAGACGGCCGCCTCATCAAACTCATCGCCCAAAAAGCCGAGCAACTCGGGCTTAGCTTTGAAATCATGCCAAGTGGCGCAGGACACGACGCAATGCATATGAGCGCACTTTGTCCGACAGCTATGATTTTCATCCCATCCAAAGACGGCATCAGTCACAATCCGGCGGAATTTTCTAGCTGGAGCAATATCGCTAACGGGGTAAATTTGCTAAAAAGCGTGGTTTTGGAGGCCGCGGAAAGGGTTTAAATCGGCTCAAATTTGACGCCGTTAAAGTCGGTCGGTAGACCAAATTTGAAGTATAAATAAGTGCGGGAAATTTCTCTCCCGCCAAAAAGAAGCAAATTTTATGGCAAAATCAACTGCCGTAAAATTTACTACGCCACTCAAGCTTTTCTTATATACTCGCTTAGATCGTATTCTTTGCCTTCGTCGTGATCCTTCAGGAGCTTAACCACGACGGGACTAAGCGCTATGATTGCGATCAGGTTTGGAAGCACCATAAGGCCATTAAACATATCGGCTAGCTCCCAGACGAAATTTATCTTTAGCAAGCTGCCCGCAAAGACGAATCCGACGACTAATATCTGCAAAATTCGCACGAATTTGGCTCCAAAAAGGTAACGCACGTTGATCTCGGCAAAGTAGTACCAACCCAAAATCGTCGTAAAAGCAAAGAAAAACAAGCAAATAGCCACGAATCCATAGCCGCCCGCATGCCCCAAAACATGCGTCGAAAAGGCCTCTTGAACGAGCGAGATGCCAGTTAGCACGGCTTTGCCGTTTTCAAAATGTATCACGTCGGCGCTAAGCACGACAAAAACGGTGATATTTAGCACGATAAATGTATCGACGAACACACTCATGATGCCTAGCACAGCCTGATCTACGGGATGTTTGACGTTAGCCGCGGCGTGTGCGTGAGGCGTCGAGCCCATGCCGGCTTCGTTTGAAAACAGTCCGCGCGCGATACCGTATCTCATCGCCGTAGCTATCGTGGCTCCGGTCACACCGCCCCAGGCTGCGGATGGATTAAACGCGGCTTCAAATATAAGTGCTATGACGCCCGGAATTTTATCAAGATTAAAGCAAATGATCACAAGTCCGACCACGACGTAGAGGATCGCCATGATAGGTACAATCTTTTCGGCGACCCTGGCGATGGCTTTGACGCCGCCGATAAAGATCATAGCGCAAATAGCCGCCAAAAACAGTCCGCTCGCCCACTGTGGTATGCCAAACGCACCCTTAAAGCCGTCCGAGATCGAGTTGGCCTGCACCATATTTCCCATAAAGCCGAGCGCCAAAATGATCGCCAGCGCAAAAAATGCCGCCAAAACCTTGGCATAGCGGCTCTTTAGCCCGCGACTGATATAAAACGCCGGTCCGCCGATCATGTGTCCGCTGTCGTCTTTGGTGCGGTAAATTTGCGCGAGGCAGATCTCTGCGAAATTCGTCGCCATGCCCAAAAACGCCGCGCACCACATCCAAAATATCGCGCCCGGCCCGCCCATGATGAGCGCGGTTGTGGCGCCCACGAGGTTGCCCGTGCCCACCTGCGCCGCGACCGCGGTAGCGACTGCCTGAAACGAACTCATGCCCGATTTTCCCGCTGCTTCGCCGTGCAATGAGAAGTTGCCAAAAAGCCTGTTAAGCCCCATTTTAAATTTAAAAATCTGCACGAAGCGCAGCCTGATCGTAAAGTAAAGCCCCGTACCGCAAAGCAGTGCGATGAGGAAATACGGCCCCCAAAGGAATGAATTTATAGAGCTTACGAGGTCGGTGAGCATAGATTTGCCT
>CAUUAH010000208.1:0-2796 GCA_963542985.1 uncultured Campylobacter sp.
CACGCGTAAGATCGTCGGCAGCGTCAGATGTGTATAAGAGACAGCCACTGCACGTTCAAGGTGGCGACATAGCTTTGCTCTGCGAGCAAAGCGTCGCGGGTTTTTAGTTAAATTTGAGTATAACGAATTTACATTTTCAAGGTACGGGTCTCGGTGAGTAAAATTTAAAGCTGAAATTCGTAAATTTGACTTCAAGTTTGAATAGAAAAACCAAGGCGAAGTATTTTGAGATGATTTTTGGGGTTTTGAAGTTAAAATTTGACGAAGATAAGGCATGTAGCCTATCGAGTCAAATTTTAACGAAATCCACAAAAGCGCTCAAAAGACAAGCCGAAAAAAGGAGAAAAAGTGAAAAAAGCGGTTTGCATAATGAGCGGCGGCATGGACAGCACCCTCTGCGCCGTCCTCGCCAAACGCGCAGGCTACGAGATCATCGCGCTGCATTTTGACTACGGACAGCGCACGATGAAGCGCGAGAAGCTAGCCTTTGAGCAGATCTGTGAGCGCATCAGCGCGCTAAAAAAGGTAAATTTAGACGCTAGTTTCATAGCAAGTATCGGCGGCAACGCGCTAACGGACGAGAGCCTAGCCATCCGCAAGGACGGCGCCAAGCCCGACACTCCCAGCACTTACGTGCCGTTTCGCAACGGCATCTTTATCTCTATCGCCGCCGCGCTGGCCGAAAAAGAAGGCGCGCAGGCGCTATATATCGGCATCGTCGAGGAGGACGGCTCGGGCTACCCCGACTGCACGGCGGACTTCATCGCCAAGATAGAAACCGCCGTAAACGCCGGCACTTCAAAGGATTTTAGCCTGCAAATCGTCACGCCGCTGGTAAATTTAAGCAAGGCTGACATCGTGCGAAAGTCACTGGAAGCTGGCTCGCCGCTAGAGCTAACCTGGAGCTGCTACGAGCGCGAGGACGAGGCTTGCGGCGAATGCGACAGCTGCCGCCTAAGACTGCGAGGATTTGAGCTTGCGGGCGAAAAAGATAGGATAAAATACGTAAATTTGAAGTGAAATTTGCTGCGTATGGATCTGTGTGCAAATTTAGCCGATCAAATTTACCCGTCAAAACGCACCCGCAGTTCTACGGCCGTTTTTTTGTTCGTCAAATTTGATCGCCGCGGCGGTTTTGCGGATTTTAGACGGTAAGTATTTGGCAATATCCGCTTTAAAAAACTAAAAAACAAAAACACCTACTTTAAATTCACTCGCATCTATGCCGACACTCCAACCGCCTATGCAAAGTAGCCGTGGCACGCCTCGCGGGGGGGGAGCTCTACTTATATACTTTATTTAAACTCGCAGAGCAAACTTTTCCGTCTTAAGCATTTTTATGCGTCAAATTTAGCGACAAATTTGCGGTTAGAAAGCGGATGGTTGTAAAAAACAGGTCAAATTTGCAGTAGATAAAGACGTCAAGCTCAGCGCCAAATTTGAGCTTTTTATAAAATTTCGCCAAACAAATCAGGCTCTGGCGAGCTCAAATTTAGCATCGCTTCAAGCTCCTCTTTTTGGCATTTAACGAGCGCGTAGTGAAAATTTGAAAGATTTTTTAGCTCGGCAAGATCCTTAAATCTCATCGTAGCAGCCGCGCTTCCAGCAAAGTCCTCAGGCACGCATATCTCGATACCGCCGCTAAAATTTCGCTCTAAAAACGCCGCCTCCATATCAAAAAGCTCATCGTCGCTCTCTGCGATAAAAGCCTGAGAGCTCGCGCCAAAAGGCACGACGCGAAAATTTTTATTTATAAAAACGGGCTCAAAATGCCCCAAATTTCGCGTATCTCCGAGCTTAAAAGAAAAGCCCGCGCGGATCAGATACTTTAAGAGCCCGCACAGATAGTGCGTGAAAACTTTTGGAAAATTTAAGTTTGGATAATAAACGCCCTCGCAAACGACGCTAGAAGCAAACAGCGAGCCGCCCTGCGCGCAAACCGCGTCTACGTCGCTAAAAACGGTGTCGTATAGCGGCGCGATCTTGGATAAAATTTTAAGATCGTCGGTAAAAAACAGATCCCCCGCTCCCGCTTTCATTATCTTTATAAAAAGCCGCGTCGCACCCTCAGGCAGCAAGCTAGCTGCGTTGCCATCAGCGTTTTTGCCCAGACTCATGCGCGCGAGCAAGGCTTTTTGCACGGGATTAACGGAGCAAAATTTGAGATTTTTATAGCTAGCCTCAAAGCGCATTAGCCGCATCAGCGCGGCGCTGAGGCTATCGACCTTGATAAAGGCGACCTCTGGATCGATAACCTCGCATCTTTGCTCGACGAGCACAGCATAGGCGCCGTTTGCGACGGCTGCGGCTATCTCGTCCGTGCCTGCTCCAAGCCCGATGTAGGCGTAGCCTTGGCGCACGTTTTTACTCTCAAACGCAAAGCCCTCCACGGCGCTGACGCTTGGTTTATTTAGCGCTTCGCCGTTAATGAGGCGCCTTAGGTTTTCGATATTCACGCCGTTTTAGCCTACTTCTGATCCGTTTTTGACCGCAGCCATCGGCGCTATGAGGCACAGCGACCCGTCCTCGGCGCTAAGGATCATGCCCTCTGATATATGGCCGAAAATTTTAGCAGGTTTTAGATTTGCCAGCACGCAGACCTGCTTGCCGACGAGACCCTCAGGAGCGTAAAATTTGGCTATGCCCGATAAAATTTGACGCGGCTGCTCTTCGCCTAGATCGATCTTAAATTTGAGCAACTTCTCGCTGCCTTCGATATTTGAGCACTCAAGCACGGTGCCTACTTTTATGCTGTCTCTTATACACATCTCCGAGCCCACGAGACTAGCGCTCATC
>CAUUAH010000209.1:0-2764 GCA_963542985.1 uncultured Campylobacter sp.
ACTTTTTGTGCTATATCAATTTATCCATCAAATTTCATGCTAAATTTAACTGATAAAATTTATGCTTATTTAGCTAAATATTTTGCACTCTATTGTGTGTTTTTTTGAGGCAAATTTTATGAAGTAAACTAGATTAATGAAAAAATGTAAGGATAAAATAGAGCTTTTGATGGCCCTACTTACTTTTTATGCTTTTTAGGATAGTCAAAAAACAGAGCCTTTGCGCCGTGTTCTTTGATCTCTTTGAAGTCACTGTCAAATTCGACGCAAAAGATACCGCATGTAGGTATATTTCCGATCGCAGCGTCGCTTAAAAGCTCACAAATTTCCGTTATCGCGTCGTTGTGTCCTATGATAAATACGCTTTGAAATTTGTCGTCAAACTCTCTTATAAAGGCTAAAAGCTCGTGCGTCTGCGCGCCGTATAGCTCATCCTTAAATTTGATTTTCTTCTTAAATTTGATCGCTTCGGCTAGCTTTTGAGCTGTTTTAGCGCAGCGTTTGGCGGGGCTTGAAAATATCGCATCCACCCTAACCTCATGCTTTTTTAGTCGTTCGCACATCAGCGCCAGATCCTTTTTGCCTCGCTCGCTTAGATCGCGCTCAAAGTCGCTACCTTCGCTCTCGTCTACGGCTTTTGCGTGCCTGATAAAGTAGATTTTTTTCATTTTATTCCGCCTTTCCGGCTTTCGCTATATTTTTTATGTGCTCGATTTCCGCCTCGCTAAAGCCTGATTTTAGGCGCGCGCTCACGTTTAGCTCGCGGGATTGCAAAAAGGCTTTAGGGTAGATTTTTTGCACGATTTGCGCGTAGATTTCGGGGCTTACACCCTCGTTTTCGCAGGCAAATTTAAACCAACGATCGCCCTTTGAGACGTGCGAGATCTCCTCGTCTAAGATAACTTGCAAAATTTCGCAAAGCTGCGCCTTGTTTTCGTATTTTTCGCGCTCGGTTTCCAGTTTTTTTAGCATAAACGCATTTGCGTCAAGGCCGTTTGCCTCCATATATCTAGGTAGTACGGCCATGCGCTCGAGCAGCGACGCGGAGGTGTTTTGCAGGGCGATAAAAAGTCCGTCGTGCACGGTAAAATCGCCGTATTTCACGCCAAATTTAGCCATGTGCTCCTCGATCATCTTAAAGTGCCTGATCTCATCCTCTGCGACCTCGAGCCAGTCGTCATAGTAGGCTTTTGGTAGCGCGCGGAAGCGATACGCTGCATCTAGCGCGATATCCACGGCGCTGTATTCGATGTGAGCGATCGAGTGAAGGAAGGCTTTTTGTTTGTCGGCTTGCTTTTTGCCGCCGATTTCTCTCATCGCTACGACTTCGCAAAATGCCGCATAGCTCGGGCGCCTAAGTGGTTTTATCTCGTCAAATTTACCGCCCTCTTCTATCTGTGCGTCAAATTTACCGGCCTTATATTCGGCGTAAAATCGTTTAAATTTGTCAAATTTAAGCTCCTTGTCGCCGCACTCTAAAATCTCCCAAATTTGATCGAAAAATCTCATTTTATCACCTTAAATTTTACCCCGAAATATCCTAACGCAAAGCCGATGATATGCGCATACCAGGCGACGTTTGCGCCCATAGCTACGGGCGCGAAGCTCATTAGTAAGATCGCGATGATGAGTCCCTTTCGGCTACTGGCGTCTAAAAATGCCAAAACGCCCAGTAGCAGGCTGATCGCGCCGCTAGCTCCGACTAAATTTATAAAAGTTCCGTTAGCTTTAAACATAACATAAATGTAAACAAAACTAAGCAGCGAGGTCAAAACGCCTCCTATGCAGTAAATAACGGCAAATTTTTCGCTGCCGTAGTACCGCTCAAGAAGCGATCCAAACTGATACAAAACCGCCATATTCATCAGCAGATGGGCCAAATTTGCATGCATAAACATCGAGGTAGCAGGCTGCCAAACGAAAAGCCCGTCTATAAAAAACATATTCAGCCCAAGCGTCGCGTTAGTGCCGCAAATGCCGCAGTAAACGGCAAAAAATATTAGACAATTTAGCGCTATGAGCGATATCGTGGCTTTCAAAAACGGCTCCTTTTTAAAGGCTTTATCATATAAAATTTAGACATAAATTTAGCTAAAAACTAACCTTGCCAAAGCCGGCGAATCTGTTTGACGTTAGGCATGTAGCGTCGCCGCCTTTGCACGCTACGATGTAGGAGTTTACCTCTTTGCCGCCTATTTTGTGGCTATTTTTTTGAAATAGATTTATAAATCCGCTTTTGTTTTTGCCTCTGGTATTATGCATAAATCTTATAGTTCCATCGTCTTCTATGCGGTCTATGATGCCAAGGTGTGTTATGGTTTGTTTATTTTTACCTTTGGTTTGACTTGTGGTGTTGTTAAAAAACACCAAATCTCCGAGCTTTGGGCTTGTTTGCGAGATCAAATTCCGCTTTTTGTAAAAATTATAAATAGCTTGGGATTTCGATCCGTTTTCGCCGTAAAATTTGAGCAAATTCGTCTCGGAAAAGTAAACGTTATTTATGTTTTTATTTACTAGCGAGACGAAACCCGAGCAGTCTCCGCCGTCTTTTTTGCCTAAAAATCCTTGCATAAAATTTGAAAGCGCTATACCGCCCAGATCGTTAAACACGTCTTGCTGCGAGTTTAAAAATCTCGCGTTTAAGATCTGTCCGCTTTGATCGATCGGGTAAATTTTGGGAGTACTGTTTACGCATCCGCTAAAAATCAAAGCCGTAATCCTGTCTCTTATACACATCTCCGAGCCCACGAGACTAGCGCTCATC
>CAUUAH010000210.1:0-2741 GCA_963542985.1 uncultured Campylobacter sp.
AATTTAACCCCTGCTGCGCTCGCGATTTCAAACAGCGGCGCGGGCATCGCTAAGGAAAATTTGCCGCGGATTTTTGAGCTTTACACGCGGTTTGACGAGCGAAACGGCGGCTTTGGTATTGGGCTTCATATCGTTAAAACCTTTTGCAAGGAGCTCGGGTTTAAAATCTCGTGCAAAAGCGGCGGAGGGCTAACAGAGTTTCGCGTGGAGTTTGGCGGGAGCGCGGTTAAAATTTAAGAAAGCCGGGCTGTAAATTTAAGTTGTTTTAGTTTGTGCGGCAAGTTTGAGTTAAATTTTAAACCGTCAAATTTGACCCAAACCGCTAAACTTAAATTTGACGCGTAATCGGATTAAATTTAGAAAGTATGCAAAGCCAAGAAAGCCAAATTTAGCGTATCAAGGCAGAATATCGACGTTTATTTCGTTTTTGACCTCTACGGTTACGCTTTGAGTGGTGCCGTTGTATTCGGTGTATTCCGAGCCTACGTTTCCTTGGGTAAAGTTTTTAAGATGCAGCGTATCTCCGCTCTCGCCGTCTATCCTTAGCCTGTTATCGCTATCCGTCATATCAAGCACGTCTTTGGCGGTTATCGTGGTTTCGACGTTGTTTTCCGCTCCGCCTAACTCGAGTTTTTCAAAATCCTTGACTCTGCTAACGTCTATGGTTTCGGAGATATTTAGCGTATCTTCGCCGTCGCCGCCTTTTATGACGGAGGTTGAGATGCTTGCTCCTTTTTCTATCATGACCCTGTCGTCACCCTCGTCTCCTCTTATTTCGGAATAATTATCAAAATTTGCTCCGGCTTTTATGTTTATGGCGTCATCGCCTCTGCCTCCAAATATCACGGAGTGCGAGACGTTTGCGCCGCCGTTTACGTTTATGGTGTCGCTACCTTCGCCTCCGGTTATGCGTGAGCCGTTTTGGATCTGCGCGCCGCTGTTGATATGTATTTCGTCGTCTCCTTCGGCGGCGTTTATCTGGGCTTTATCGAGAATCGCTCCGCTATTTACGTTTATGGTGTCGTTGCCCGTACCAGTGTGTATGTAGGTGCCTTGCTTAAACTCGGCTCCGCTGTTTAGCGTTACGACGTCTTCGCCTCTGCCCGTGCCGATACCTGCGGGGTTTCCAGATGTCGTAGCGTTTTCAAAGGTACTATTAGAGATAGTCACTTCGTCATTATCATCCTCTGTAAATAGCTCGGAGTTTACAAATTTAACGCCGTCAAGCTCAATCTTTTCCTCGCCTACACCGGTGTTTATGGCGACGTTGGTGAGCGTTACGCCGGATTTGATATTGACGCTATCGTTGCCTGCGTAGGTTGAGATGATGGAGTCGTTTCTGTTGTTGGTAGTGCCCGTCATGTCTGATTCTATATTTATCGTATCGACATCTTTGCCCGTCGTTACTCTAACGTCTTTAAGGGTAGAATTTTGCCCTAACGTTACCTTGTTTTCTCCGTTGCCTGCGATGATATCTACTTTTTCTAATACGGAATTTTCAACCGTTATGATATCGCCGCCTTCATCGGTATCTATCGTGGCTTTTGAACCGCCTTGTCCTTTGATGGTTGAGTTTTTTATCGTTACCGCATCATCGCCCGTGCCGGTATGTACTTCTGAGTTTTCTATAGTGCCCTTGATGCTTACGATATCGTCGTCTTCCTCGGTGTTGATGCTGGAGTTGTCGGTAACTTGACCGCTTATGTTTACGACGTCACTACCTGCACCGGTATTTGCGACGAAATGATTCTTGAGGTGACCGCTAAGATTTAGCGTATCGTCGCCTGTGCCTGTGTTTATGTGCTTGCCGTCGGTTTGCGCGTTTCCTTGTATGGTTAGGTAGTCGTCGTGGTCTATTATTTTGCCTGTTGCGCTAGAGTTTATTATCTCGGCATTGTCCGTGGTGACGGTCAGGGTTAAATTTCTAGAGTAGTCTTTGTAGGTTACGCCGTAGTCTTTGTATTTAATGCCGTTTATATATAGTTTTGATTCGCCCTCTACGCCTTGGTTTTGGTTGTCGCTCTGCGCCGTAGGGGCGCTGGATAAATTTACACCGTCGTGTCCGTCGTTGTCTATGATTTTTACTCTTATTTGAACGCTATTTATGTCGTTGGCGTCGGCGATGGTGGCTTGGCTCCCGCTAGTCCAGGTTAGACCGCCGTTGGTTGAATACTGCATAGAACCAGCTTCGTAATCTACGCCTGCCGTACCGCCGCTTAGGCTAAAATTTAGCGTAGTTGCCTTTACTTTTAGAGTGCTTCTTACCGATAAAGCAAAGGTTAGATAATCGTCCGACCCCTCCATGACATCGCTTAAGGCGCTTACGTTTAGGGCTTTTGGCATAGGGGTTGATGGAGCAATCTTGATGGCGCTACTGACGACTCGTTCGCTGGTGATAGAGGGCGGATTTTGTAAATATGGATTGCTATAAGTTGCTGTTACGCTTGATATATGGCCACCTTCTGTAAACGCAACCTTACTTAGGCTCACGCCGTCTAAGCTAGCCGAACCGCCACTACCGTCAGCTATGCTTTCCTTTGTATTTTGCGTTTGAGTTTCGTCCAACGATGGTTGCTGCAAGGCAATGGTGTTGTTCTCTACGGTCTCGTCTTCAATGTTTTCTTTTACTGTTGTGCCTTGATCTGATAGCAAAGTATCTTCGTCTGTTGCAGCCACGTCTTTATCGCTATTTTGCCTGTCTCTTATACACATCTCCGAGCCCACGAGACTAGCGCTCATCT
>CAUUAH010000211.1:0-2740 GCA_963542985.1 uncultured Campylobacter sp.
CTACACGCGTAAGATCGTCGGCAGCGTCAGATGTGTATAAGAGACAGTCGTAGAGATGAGTGCGAGTAGGCATCTTTTTTGGACGGTGCGATCGATCTTTTGCGCCAAAGCCACGCCAAATCTCACGCTTATAAGCGAGCCGATACCGACCAAAACGCCGACCTCGTACTGCACGAGACCCTGCGAGGACAGGCTAATAAAACCTGAAATCGACGAAAATATCACGAAAAATAGCCCCGTGCTGACGGCCTTTTTGATGTCGTAATTAAGAAAATTTATCAAAACCGGCATGATGATGACCGAGCCGCCGATACCCACGCTGATCGCTACCGCGCCGACAAAAAGTCCGACGAAAAAAAGCGGTACGAGAGAGGGATTGTGTGCGCCTTTTGGCTCCGGATTTTTAAAAAATAGCTTAATAACGTTAAAAATTTGAATGCAGATAAGCGTGAGAAGCAAAAACTTCGACGGAACGCTCGCCACGATAAATCCGCTCGCGCTCGCCCCGCAAAAGCCGCCGATACCGAGCACCAAAGCGGGCTTTAAATCGACGGTCTTGTTTTTGAGATTTAAAAGCGAGCCGTAAACCGAGCTAAAAACCATCTGAAGGACGCTTACGCCGATTGCGTATTTGACGTCAAAGCCCAAAAATACGAGTATAGGCACGGCCGCCGCACCGCCTCCTATGCCCAAAAATCCAGACAAAAAGCCGACAAATAGCCCCAAACACACGTATCCGACCGACGCAACCGATAAAATTTCCATAATCTCGCCTTAAAGTAAAATCCGATTTTAGCCGTTTTTGGGTAAAATTAATTTTAAAATTTAAAAAAGGGAAGTTATTGAAAAGATTGATTTTGATGATTTTTGCGGGGTTAAATTTGGCCTTTGCCGGCGTCACGGCAGGCCAGAGCGAGCTGGAGCTAGAAGCCGCGGTTAAGAGATTTCAAAGACTGCTTGACATGAAAGACGTTAGCGAATTTGCCGTAGTGCCTCATCATGTTTTCGCCGCGCAAACGGGCGTAAATTTGACGCCGTCGGTCACGGTAATCTTCGGCGCTCCAGGCGTACTTGCGCCGTTAATAGAGTGCGAACCAAGCCTTGCACTGGAGCTTCCGTTTAAGTTTTTATTTCAAAAAATAGAGGGCAAAACGGTCGTGAACTTTGAGGATATAAAAAGCGTCGCGGCCAGATACGGCGCATCGGACTGCCCCGCCCTAGACGCGGCGCAAAGGCTAGAGCGCGAGCTTTTTGATGCCGCCGTCAAATGAAAATTAAGCTTAATTTTTATATAATCTACGCTCATTAAAGGATGTTTTATGTTACTTCTGAGCCCCGTTTTTTATTACGAAAAGATCCGCGAAAAATTCGCCAACTCCTACCTCGCCGAGGACACGACGCAGACTATCGTCGGTATCGACTGCGAGTATATTAGCAGCGAGCAGACCGATTTTGCGGGACTTAAGAGCTATTTTAAAGCTCAAAAATCGGACGCGCCTTTTGCGGGGCTGTTTGGAGTGCTAGGCTACGGCGGGATAAAATATTTTGAAAAAATACCCGAATTTAACGCCTCGCAGTACGATTTCCCCGACTTTTTCTACGCTAACGCACGCGCCTACCTACACTTTGATAAAAATAGCAAAATTTACAGCTTTTACGGCGATAGCGAACGGTATTACGATTTTTTAGTTAAATTTAGCGCAGATGACGAAGCGGCCGCCAAGGAACAGCGCGCAAAACGGCAGAGCAAATATAAAATTTTAACCGATTTAGACGGCGAAAAAGAGCATTTTCTGAGTATCGCCGAACGCGCCAAAGAGTACCTAAAAAGCGGCGATGTCTTCCAAGTCGTTCTAAGCGAACAGCTAAAACTAGCCTCGGATATGGATAGCCTAGACTTCTACCGAGCCTTATGTGAAGCAAACCCGAGCCCTTATATGTTTCACTTTCCGACACCTTACGGCGACGTCGCAGGCTCTAGCCCAGAGCTAGTCTGCGAGATCAAAGAGGGCAAAATCTACGTCGCGCCCATAGCCGGCACGCGCGGACGCGGCAGGGACGCGATGGAGGACGCTACGCTCGAGCGCGAACTGCTAAGCGACGAAAAAGAGCTAGCCGAGCACAAAATGCTCATCGACCTTGCTCGCAACGACATCGGCCGCGTCAGCAAGCCAAAAAGCGTCGCGGTCAAAAACGCCATGCGCATCGTGCGCTACGAGAACGTGATGCATATCGTCTCCGACGTCTACGGCGCAAAATCGGACGATATAGACGCATTTGACGCAGTCGGCAGTATCTTCCCCGCAGGTACGCTCAGCGGTACGCCCAAGATCCGCGCCATGGAGATCATCGCCGAGCTTGAGCCCTATAGGCGCAACGCCTACGGCGGCGGGATCGGATTTTTCCACTTTAACGGCGACGCGCAAATGGCAATTTTGATTAGAAGCGCGATATTTGCGCGTAAATTTGACGGCAAATTTGACGCTGGCGGGCATGACCCGCATCTTGACGGCGTAAACGAGTCAAATTTAAAAAGCGGCGAGCTTGGTGAAAATTTCGCCAAAATTTTTGTACAGGCAGGAGCGGGTATCGTGATAGATAGCGTTCCTGAATACGAATATAAAGAAATTTGCAAAAAACGCGCCTCGGTGCTAAACGTGTTTGCGAAAAACGCAAGGGAAATTTGAGAAATTGTCGTTGCAGACCTGTCTCTTATACACAACTGACGCTGCCGACGATA
>CAUUAH010000212.1:0-2737 GCA_963542985.1 uncultured Campylobacter sp.
GATGTGTATAAGAGACAGTTTTAATATCTTTCAGTACATCACCGTTCGCGCGGGTTTTTCGTTTTTTATCGCATTTTGCTTGACCGTTTGGGCGCTGCCTAAATTTATCGCCTGGGCAAAGGCCAAAAACGCCGCCCAGCCCATCTATGAGCTAGCTCCGCAAACGCACCAAAAAAAGGCCAAAACGCCGACGATGGGCGGGCTTGTCTTTATCGGAGCGGCTCTTGGGGCGAGCGTGATTTGCGCGCGCCTTGATAACGTCTTCGTCCTTGCTTCGCTGATCTGTCTAGCGGGCTTTACGGCGCTTGGGTTTAAAGATGATTTTCGCAAAATTTCAGGCGGTAAAAACCACGACGGACTAAGCCCTAGAGCCAAGCTTGCGATGCAAATTTTGATCGCGTTTGCTGTCTCGACGATGCTCTATTTACACGGCGAGCTGGGCAGTAAATTTTACCTACCATTTTACAAATTTCCAGTGCTTGATCTGGGCGTTTTTGCGGTGGCCTTTTGGACGCTCGTTATCGTCGCCGCCTCAAACGCGGTAAATTTAACCGACGGTCTAGACGGTCTAGCTACGGTACCTGCGGTGTTTTCGCTGCTGACGCTAGGCGTGTTTGCCTACATCTGCGGACACGCGGTGTTTAGCTCGTATTTGCTTTTGCCCAAGATCGCGGGCGTGGGCGAAACGGTCGTCGTGGCTGCTGCGCTGATTGGCTCTCTAATGGGATTTTTGTGGTTTAACTGCCATCCGGCCGAGGTCTTCATGGGTGATAGCGGGAGCCTAAGCGTGGGCGCATATATCGGCCTCATGGGCGTGATGACGAAAAACGAAATCCTGCTCATCATCATAGGCTTTGTGTTTGTGATGGAGACCTTGAGCGTGATTTTGCAGGTCGGAAGTTTTAAAATTTTTAAAAAGAGAATTTTTCTCATGGCGCCAATACATCATCATTTCGAGATAAAAGGCTGGGTGGAAAATAAGATCATCGTGAGATTTTGGCTCATCGCCGTTTTGGCAAATTTGATCGCCATGACCGCGCTAAAAATCAGGTAAATTTAACGCGAGCAAAACGGCGAAATAGCCGAGCTAACAGCCGATAATATAACGCAAATTTTACGAGCAAAGGGGAGAAAATGAGAAAATCGCTATTTGGCTACGGCGGCACGACGCGCGCGATCGCGAAAAACTTCGGCAAAGAGGGCGGCTGGGATATCTACGACGATAAATTTAGCGAGATCTCAAGCGACGAGTGGGGCAACACGCTATTACCGCCAAACCTTTTTGTGCCAGAAAAAAGCGGCCTCGAGATCCCGAGCCCCGGCTTCCCACCGAGCCACGAGCTAGTTAAAAACGCGCGAAATCTCATCAGCGAATACGACTATTTTTATAAAATTTACGGCGACAAGATGCCCTTTACCGTCTGGATCAGCGGCACAAACGGTAAAACCACGACGACAAAGATGACGCAACACCTGCTGGCGCGCTACGGCTCCGTCATGGGCGGCAACGTCGGCGTTCCGCTCGCAGACCTAGATCCAAGTGCCAAAATTTGGGTGCTAGAGACCAGCTCCTTTACGATGCACTACACAAACGCCGCGACACCCGGCATCTACGCGCTTTTACCGATCACGCCCGATCACCTCAGCTGGCACGGCGACTTTGTCCAGTATGAGCGCGCCAAGCTAAAGCCGCTAGCGACGATGAGCGAAAACGCGGTCGCGATCCTACCTAAAATTTACGCCCAGACGCCTACCAAGGCAAAAGTTGTAAGCTACGAAAACGAGGCGGATCTGGCCGAGTTTTGCGGGGTAAATTTAAACGATATCGCCTTTAAAACGCCGTTTTTAACGGACGCTCTTTTAGCGCTTACTATCCAAAAAATTTTGCTCGATAAGTGTGACATAGAGTTGCTAAACAGCTTTGTCATCGAGGGCAACAAGCTCGAGGAGTTTCGCGATGCACGCGGCAGGACGTGGGTCAATGACACGAAAGCGACCAATATCGACGCGAGCATCCAAGCCGTCAAGCGATATGAGGGCAAATTTTTGCATTTGATTTTAGGCGGCGATGATAAGGGCGTAGATATGCGGCCGCTTTTTGAAGCCTTGCGCGGCGCTAAGGCGCAAATTTACGCTATCGGCTCAAATACTGACAAGCTAATGCAGCTTGCCGGCGAGTTTAAAATCCCGGCCGTGAAATGCGAGTTTTTAAACGTCGCAGTCGGCGAGATAGATAAAAATTTCAAATTTGACGGAGTCGCTAAAACTAGCGCAAACAGCGAAAGCTTAGACGAAATAGCCATTTTAAGCCCTGCTGCAGCGAGTCTAGATCAGTTTAGCAGCTATGTAGAGCGCGGAGATGAATTTAAAAAAGTGATTTTAAATTTGAAAATTTAACGCGATATATGTGCCGTAAAAGCCGCTAAATTTAGGCGACTGTCTTTGAAGCGAATTTTATACTTTAAAAATGAGCAATTTTACGTATTTAACCAAAATTTAAGTATCAAGTGGCTAAAATCACATTTCTTTTTAACAGCGTGGTTGGATAGCTCAGTCGGTAGAGCAGCAGACTGAAAATCTGCGTGTCGGCAGTTCGATTCTGCCTCTAACCACCATATTCTTTATAAATCCCGATTTTATCGATATTTCGACGCATTAAGGTTTGACTAGGTACCGTCTTGGGTGCCATATATCTGTCTCTTATACACATCTGACGCTGCCGACGATCTTACGCGTG
>CAUUAH010000213.1:0-2721 GCA_963542985.1 uncultured Campylobacter sp.
GATGAGCGCTAGTCTCGTGGGCTCGGAGATGTGTATAAGAGACAGGGCCTCTTTTAGCCTCTGTTCGCTTAGTTTGCCTCTCTCGGAGTAAAGCTCCAAATTTACCAAAGTCGAGCTGATCTGGGCTAGAGGCTGGCGCCACTGATGCGAGATATTGCCGATCATTTCGCCCATCGAGGCCAGGCGGCTTTGATTTATCATCAAAAGCTCGTTTTGCAGTTTGGTTTTTTCGTTGCCTTTGTGGATTTTATAAACGAAAAATAAAAACGCCGCAAAGATCGCCGTGATCGCCACGCCGCTAACTATAAATTCTTGCTTGTGATAGAGCAAAATACTTTTGACCGGGATTTTAAAGCTCACCATCGCTATCGTGTCGCCGACTTTGCCCTCGAAATTGTTCAAATTTCCGTATTGTTCGAGCATTTTTTTAGGCGCGCTGTTTATGTTGTGGCACTCGACGCAGGAAGGGTGGGAGTTTTTAACCGGAAGGCCGACGAAAAAGTATAAGGCGTTTTGGTCTTTGATTACGTCAGAGTAGACCTCGTATTTGCCCTCTTTAAATCCTTCTAAAATTTCATTTTCAAATTCCGTGCCTTCGTGCTCGGGATTTAGCGGATTCGTCGCCGTTAGCCTGTAGTCGTAGTTTATGTTTTTTTTAGCTAGCTGGATTTTGTAAATTTGACGCGTGATGTAGGATGAGGACATGAGCCTTGGATCAAAAAGGTCTTTGTCTATCGCGCCGTGATCTTTTAACTCATCTATCAGCGGACGCTGGACTGTAGAGATGTAGTCGCGTATGCCGTTCATCGCGTCAAGTACGTAAAAGGCCTCCTGTCTGGCATCCTTTAGTGCAAGATCGCGGTAAAAGTTAAAAACCAAAACGGTAATGGCGCCATATAAAACGACGAGCAGCAGGATGATAAATTTAAATTTGGACTTCACATAGATACCCTACGCCGTATAAATTTTTGATTGTGTCTTTGCCGATCTTGCGGCGCAGCTCTTTTACGATTGTCTTGATGGCTTCTTTGGTCGGCTGTTCAAATTCCCACATGTAGTCAAACAGCTGTTCGTAAGTGATGGTTTGGTTTTTGTTGTTTAAAAAATACTCCAAAAGCTTGCTTTCGCTTTTGGAGAGACGACAGGCCTCTTCCTTTATATATATGATTTTTTTGCTAAAGTCGTATTTGAGGTTGTCGTTGATACTAAACATCGGCGTATGGTCGATGAGCTCCATCGCAACGTCTTCTAGCGCCTTTATAAAAGTATCTTTGTCATAAGGTTTTGAGAGATATCTCGTGATCTTTAGCTCGACGGCGCGCCACAAATACTCTTGCTCAGTGTGGCTTGAAATGATTACGATCGGGATTTTGCGATTTGCAGAGCGGATCTTTTTAGCTACCTCTAGACCGTCCATGTGCGGGACGCTGACGTCTAGGACGAGCGCGTCGTATGAGCCGCTCATAGCCTCATCTAGCGCCTCGATGCCGTCGCTTACGCCTTTTACTTCGGCAAAAAACAGCTCAAGGGAGTCGATCATATTTTTTAATATATATGGTTCATCCTCTAAGCAAAGGACTTTTTTGTTAGATAAAACATCTAAAATGGAGTAATCTTGCATCTTTTTCCCGTACTAAATTTTGCCGATACTAGCACAAGCAAGCTTAAGGGGTGATTATTGTTTAGCGCAATTTGAACACCTAAAATTTAAATTGTACTAATTTATATGTCGAATCAAACCTAAACGCGAGCAAATTTTGTAAAATCCCAAAAAGGCACATAAAAGTAACGAAGCTGCTGCCGCCGTAACTGTAAAACGGTAGCGGGATGCCCACTACGGGCGCAAATCCTATCGTCATCATGATATTTACGCTAACGTAGATAAACAAGAGTATCCCGATCCCAGACGTCATGGTCTGGGTGAAATAATCATCCTTTAGCCCGTAGTTTAGGCTGAGCAGATGAGCTATCAGCGCGCCGTAAAAGCTAAGTAGCGCAAGCCCGCCGTAAAATCCGTATCGCTCGATCGTATACGCGAAGATAAAATCGCTAGTCGAAATGGGCAAAAATTTAAAATGCGTCTGCGTAGCTTCGTCTTTTGGTTTGCCTTTTAGGCCGCCGCTGCCGATAGCGATGATGCTTTGGCGTACGTGGTAGTTAGACTCCTCGCTTAAAAAATCCGTAATGCGCTTTTTTTGATAATCGTGCAAATTTTCGTAAATCAAAGGGGCGGCGAGCAAAACCCCCGCAAATATCGCAAACCAGATTTTTTTATTTACCCCGATGATAAAAAGCACGGCGTAGCCCACGATGAGCAGTATCAAAGCGGTGCCTAAATCAGGCTCTTTTAAAATCAGCACGAAAGGCAAAAGGATATAAAGGCTAAGCCGTCCAAAGTCTTTAAGCCCGTACCCCTCTTCGCCGGGCGGGTGCTGTTTTATGAGGTAGCCTAGCATCAAAAGAAGCGCCGGCTTCATGATCTCTGAGGGCTGAAGCGTAAAGTGGATAAAAGGAAACTCAAGCCATCTTTTTGCGCCCAGTTTGCTTGCGCCAAAAAGATCGACGCAAATAAGCAACACGACGCAAATCCAGTAAAATAGCGGTATGAGCCAGGCGATCTTGCGAATGGGGAGCAAAAAGAAAAATAAAAACGCCGCTAGTCCTACGCCAAAATATACCTGTCTCTTATACACATCTGACGCTGCCGACGATCTTACGCGT
>CAUUAH010000214.1:0-2687 GCA_963542985.1 uncultured Campylobacter sp.
ACACGCGTAAGATCGTCGGCAGCGTCAGATGTGTATAAGAGACAGCTGCAGCACGACAAGCTCCGCCCCACCGCTACTAGCCTCGCGCACGAGCTCGAGCGTCCTTTGCACGGTTGCGTCTTTGGTGCCGTGAAATTTTTGTTGGATTAGCGCTACTTTCATATTTTTCCTTACGATTTAAAATTTCAAAATTATATCAAAGCAGGGATAAATTAGGGCTTGAACGGCCGGCCGGCAAGCTAAATTTTGCCGCTCATAAAATTTGCTTCAGCCTCTCAAGCAAGCCCGCGCAAGAGCTAGAGACATCCTCGTAGCACCGCTCAAAATCGCGGGTGTAATATGGATCGGCGATTATTTTACCGCTTGAGGCCTCGCTAAATTCGAGCAGGAATTTTACTTTTTCGTCAAATTTAGCCTCAGCGCCGAATTTACGCTTTAGAGTCTGCAAATTTTCATCGTCCATTATCAAGATAAGGTCGCTGCTATCAAAATCTTTTTGCGTTATCAAGGTCGCTTTGTGAGGCGTCACGGGCACGCCGTTTTGCTTCAAAACCCGCACCGTCTCGTAGTACGGCGGCTCGCCTATCTCGTCCTCGTGAGTGGCGCGCGAGTCGATACTAAGGCGCCCGGCCAAACCCGCCTTTTCGCTCAAATTTTGCATAACCGACTGCGCCATAGTCGAGCGGCAGATATTTCCGTGGCAAACGAATAAAATTTTCATATTTTTCCTTTGATTTAGCATTCGCATGAGCCGTTTTGATCGTTGCACGGATCAAGATGCGTCGTAATCTGCCACTCAAACTCGCCGTATTTAGCCCTGATAGCGGCCTCTATCTCGTCTGAAATTTTGTGCGCGTCGTAAAGCGAAATTTCGCGGTTAAAGACTAGATGAACCGCGACGTAGCAGACGTTTGCGCTCTTTCTGGTAGCTAGACCGTGATAGCTTGTTATCTGAGGGCGCGAGCTGATTATCTCCTCGATTTGCGCCGTTACCTCGGGATCTAGCGCTTTATCAAGCAGTACGCCTACGCTTTCTTTCATCAAATTTATCGCGCTAACGGCGATGTAGCCGCTAATCACTATACCAAAAACGGCGTCTATCGCGGCAAATCCCGTAAATTCGACCAAGATAAGCGAGGCGATAACGGCTAGATTGCTAAAAAGGTCGCTTTTATAGTGCAGCGCGTCGGCTCTAACGATCAAATTTCTCGTGCGGCGCGCGACGCGGGAGAGGTAGGCGACCAACAGCCCCGTAACCGCGACCGATAGCGCCATCGCATAGAGCGAAAAAGCCGTATCTACGGGCGCTTGCTCCGTTTGCAGCTTACGCACGCTCTCGTAAAGTATAAACACACCCGCACCCACGATCAAAACGCCCTCAAACATCGCCGCAAGCGCTTCTAGCTTGGCGTAGCCGAAGTTAAATTTAGCATCGGGCGCGGCTTGGGATTTACGGATGGCGAAGAAATTTAGCGCGGAAACTAGCAGGTCAAGCATCGAATCGATCGCCGAGCTAAGCACCGCTACCGAACCGCCGATCAAACCCGCGGCAAATTTAACCACGGCTAGTGTAAACGCCGTCGCGCCCGCGACTATCACGGCTCTGCGACCTAAAATTTCATTTTGCCTTTTTATGTCGGCATTATTTAATTGCATTCAGATTTCGCTTTCGGCTTCGCTCACGCTTCTTGCGCCTAAAAATCTATTCTGTGAGGAACAATGTAGCGAGCCGTTTTGACGCACGAAAACGAGCGAATCCACGCCGATTATCTTGTGATCAGGCAGCTCTCGCGCTAGTCGCTCAAGCACGATTTTATCGTTATCGTCGCCGTATGTCGGAACGATAATGGCGCCGTTTATAAAGATAAAATTCGCATACGTGCAGCCAAGCCTCTTGCCGCCGTAAAATTTGGCCTTCGGAAGCGGCAGCGGCACGAGCTTAAAGCCCGTGCTTTCAAGCTCTTTTTTCATCTCGGCAAGCTCCTCGAAATGCTCGTCATTTGGATCGTCGCATGAGGCGTATGCGATAGTATCAGGAGCGATGAAGCGCACCAGAGTATCGACGTGACTGTCGGTGTCGTCGCCCTTTATAAATCCGTTTTTAAGCCACACTACGCGCTCAAGACCAAAAAGCTCCCTAAGCTGCGCCTCGATCTGTTCTTTGTTTAGATGAGAGTTGCGGTTGTCGTTTAGTAGGCACTTTTCGGTTGTTAGCAGCGTGCCGTGGCCGTTAAAATCGATACTACCGCCCTCAAGCACGAGATCGATACTTCGCAAATCGCTTTTAAAGCGCTTGGCAAGCTCTAAATTTACGGCATTATCCTTCGAGCTTTCAAATTTACCGCCCCAAGCGTTAAATTTGAAATCATAGCTGACGATTTTAGCGCCGTCCTGCACGTCTATCATGCCGTAGTCGCGTATCCACGTATCATCAGTGTCGATTTTTACGAACTCCACGTTATCAAATTTAGCAAACCGCTCCCGAAAAATCCTCTCATCGGGGCAGATCAAAACGACCTTTTGAAACGGCACGATAGCTGCAACCAGCCTCTCGTAGGCGTCCAAAATTTCGTCCAGATACGGCTTCCAGTCGGTGTTTTCGTGCGGTAGCGATAAAAATATCAGCTCCTGTTTTTCCCACTCCTGTCTCTTATACACATCTCCGAGCCCACGAGACTAGCGCTCAT
>CAUUAH010000215.1:0-2686 GCA_963542985.1 uncultured Campylobacter sp.
GGGTTAAATTTAGCAATTTGGGTTGCGGCGTATTTTGTAAATTTTACGAGCGCGCTCGGCGATTTTATTTCAAAATTTTGGAATAAATTTCGTAAATTTAGATACCGAAATTTGAGTCAAATTTAATAAGGGTAAATTTGATATAGTTTTTAAAATTTCGTTTGTAAAATAGCGCATATAAATTTACATTTAAGAGATGCGAGGTTAAAAAGAAGGCTATCAAATTTAACGTCTAAAACGCCTTTAGAGCAAATTTAAATCACGTCAAATTTGAGTAAAAAGGAAAATCCGCCGACCGCCGAGAGCGGCAAATCGGCGAATGCGGGATTATTTTATAACGCCGCAAACCATTCTAGCGCCGCCGCCGCCAAGAGGCTTTGGATGGTCGCTGTGGTTATCGCCGCCGACGTGGATCATTAGCGAGTGGCCTTTTAGCTCGTCTATTGTTTTGATTTTCGGAGCTAGCACAGGATAAACCGCGTTACCCTCAGCATCAACGAAAAGCGCAGGTAAATCGCCCTTGTGGCCGCTGTCGTCCCATGCAAAAGAGTGTTTTTTAGTCTCAGCCGGATCCCAGTGACCACCCGCTTTCATTCCTAGGCCCTTCTCGTTTGCGCCGCAGTCAGCGTTTTGATGCACGTGAAAACCGTGCGCGCCGCCCTCAAGGCCTTTAAGGTTCGGGAATAGCGCCACGCCGTAGTTAGTCTCGATCGCTACGACCTCGCCTACGACAGTATTGCCCTTTTCGCTTAGTTGCTCCATAGTTACGACTAGGTGCTTGCCCGCCTTTGGATCAAAGGCTTTTTCCTCGTGCGCAAGGGCGCTAGTAGCCAGTAGACAGCCTAGAGCCGCGCTAGCTAAAACGATTTTTTTCATTTTTTCTCCTTAAAATGTAATTGCAGTGTAACTATAGCCTAAATTTGATTAATTTCGGCTTTAAATTTTCTTAAATTTAATGCACCGCATCGCTTTAAATTTGCCGCCCTTTCGCACGAGAAAAACCGATCAAATTTACTTTATCTTGCTTAAAATTTGCGCTAGTTCGCCGCTTTGACCGATGCGGTAGAGCGCGAAGTCGTATTTGATCGGATCGGCGGGGTCAAATTCGCAAAGCTTGTCCGTTAGCTCACGCACAGCCTTAAAATCATAGCTTTTGCGAGAGATTAAGCCCAAATTTAGCGAAACTCGGTGCGTATGCACGTCAAGAGGTATGAGGAGCTTGCTTTTTGGCAGGCTTTTAAAAAGTCCAAGGTCGATGTCGCTATCGCGCACCATCCAGCGCAGGAACATATTGTAGCGTTTATACGGGCTTTGCGGTGCTTTTTCGTATGGTTTGCCGAAGAAAAACTCATACCCTTCGGAGCGGTAAGGGTTTAGCGAGTAGATAAATTTAATAAGCTCGTTTATGCCGTCCGCCATCGAGCCGCTTTTTTCAAAGCCCGCTCTCACCGTGCTTTCGATATCGCCGTGTTTTTTTAGGCGCGAAACGGTGATAAAAATTTGCCGCACGTCCTCGCAGCTTTGAAAGCGGTATTTGTGCTGCGTCAAATTTGAAACGATTTGCTCCTCGCTTTTATCTAGCAGCGAGAAGTCGAGCGAATTTAGGAAATTTACGATTAGCTTTGCGTTGCCGTATGCAAAAAGCGCGCATATGAGCGAGATCTCAGGCATTTTAAATTTGCTAGCGACTTGGAGCGGATCGGCGGCGGCAAACAGGTCTGTATGAGTATTTTTAGAGATTGCGTTTTGATCTAGGAGTGTTTTTAAGTCCATTTTTAGCCTTTTTGGACGAGATTTTAAACCAAAAAGGCTAAAAGAAATTTAAATTTATTGTTTGACGGTTAGCAGGGTATCAAGCATCTTTTCCACGGTCGTGATGATTTTCGCCGCCGCGCCGTAGCTGCTTTGAAAACGTATGAGATTTGTTAGCTCTTCGTTCAAATTTACGCCGCTAACTGACTGATACTCAGACATTGCGACCTTATGTATTGCGGTATTTGCGTCGTTTAGGTCGTTGTTTGCTTGCGTCTCACTAGCTAGATCGGACGTGATGTAGCGGTAGTAGCCCTCGATGCTCTCCTGTTTATCCGCGTGCTTGTTGGAGTAAAACACGATTTTATTGTATTGCAGCTGTACCATGTCGTTTGCGACTTCGTTGTTACCCGGAGTCGGATTTGAGTAGGCTTTTAGCTTGTGCGGATTTTCCATTAGCTCGCTTTTTACGCTCATGTTTTTGGCTTTGTCGCCTTCAAATACCCTGTTTAGACCGATGATACCCGGAAAATTCGTGCCCTTATCGATGAAAGCGACGCTGTATTCGCCGGCATTTCTTTTAGCTGTTACGCCAAACGTGCCTTTGCCAGTCGCCGCGTCGTATTGGTAGTTTGCTTGGAAATAATCATCTACGTCGTTTAGCGAATTGTTATCGCCGTTATCGTCGGTGTCGGAGTTAAAGTCGCGCACGATAGAGTTGCCGCGAGTATTGTCGTTTATCGAAGTCGAGGCGTTTATGTTGATCGATTTGCGAGCGACCTCTTGGCCTTGATTGTTATAGACCACAACGTCAAAGCTGCCGTGCTTGATGTCGTTATTAAAATTCATCAGCGTTCTAGAGTCGCTTAGGTCTTTTATCTCGTCTGTTACGGCATTTTCTACGGCCGATCTTGCGTAGATGTTGTTCGTCTCG
>CAUUAH010000216.1:0-2684 GCA_963542985.1 uncultured Campylobacter sp.
ATGAGCGCTAGTCTCGTGGGCTCGGAGATGTGTATAAGAGACAGGTATTCGTAGTCGTTCTCGTCGTAGTTGTAGCTGTATTTTTCGGATCTTTCGTCGTCAAATTCGGAGTATTCCTCCTCCAAATCTTCCTCTTCGTAGTCAAATTCTTCGCTCATTTTCTCTCCTTTAAAATTATTTTTTCACTTCTTCGACGTATAGGCTCTGGCTAGGGAAGGCAAATCCAAGCCCGTTGGCCTCTACTATATTCATTATTTTTAGCATCACGTCCTCTTTGACGGCCAAAAACTCGCCCCAAACTATCGTCTTTGAAAAGCAGTACACGAGGATATTTATCGAACTATCGGCAAACTCGTCCACGACGACGAATAAATTTGACTTATAGCCGGCCAGATCGTCGATCGAGACGATGCCGCGGTCGTACCTGCTAGCCTTTTTTGAGCCCATATCGTCGCCCTTTGCGATGTCCGGATGGTCGATTAGCATCTGCTTGATCTCATCGACGCATTTTTTGATCTGCTCGGTCGTGGCGCTATATTCTAGCCCGATTAGCATCCTGATGCGCCGTCCCATCTTTCGCCTACTCCAGTTTCGGATCGGATCGCTAGCTAGCTTTGAGTTTGGTACGAAAATAAGGGCGTTGTCAAAGGTTCGCACGGTCGTTTTCCTCAGCCCGATCTCCACGACCGTTCCCTCGATGTCGCCGCACACGATCCAGTCGCCCTGCGAGAACGAGTTGTCAAAAAGTAGCATCACGGATGCAAAGAAATTCGCCAAAATATCCTTGGTCGCAAGAGCTACGGCAAGACCGCCGATACCAAGAGACGCGATGATAGCGCTGACGTTAAATCCGAGCTTGCTAAGCGTGATAAGTAGCGCGATAACGAAGATGATGAAATAGATGATCTTTAGGATCAAATTTATCACCTCTTTGCGCCCGCTTTTTTTGGTGAGTTCGTTGATGAGCACCATGCCGTAGCCGTTTAGTACGCTAAGTATGAGCCAGGTAACGGCAATGACGAAAGTGATCGTGAGGAAATTTGCAAATTTTATCGGCATAGGAGCCGGATAGTACGCGATCGAGACGCATATATCTATCGCGTAGGCGATAAGGGTGAGTAGCATCGGGCGTTTGATGATCTCGACGATGCGCCCTTTCGTCTGTCTATCCGAGTCGTGCTTGACGAAAAATTTCATCAAAGCCCACAGCGTGAGCTTACTAAGCAGCGTCGTAAACGATACGAAAAACAAAAATACTACGAATATAATCGTAGCCTTGCCGACGTTAAATTTGCTCGTAAACGAGGCCTTTTCGTTGATAAAATCTATCGCGGTTTTTAAATTTAGCTCAGAGATGATGTAGTTTGACGTGAGTAGCTCGGCGTTATCGCGCAGATAGTATAGTATCTCCTCGAGTGTCTTTTTGTATGCTTCTAGTGCCTCTAGCTCGCTTTTATGCGCTAGGGCTACTTCTTCGCTTAGCGAGTCTTTAAAGGCTTTAAACTGTGCGTAAAATTTCGTCTGAAAGCTAAGTAGCGTCTCCTCAACGGCAAGCTTGACGTTTACGGCTTTACCACCCTCTTTAAAGATATTTTCCAAATTTAAAAGCGAGGAGTAAAATAACTCGTCAAGACGCATACGCTCGAGCTCAAGCATATTTTTAACGTATAAATTTTGATTGCTAGAGTTTTTTAGCTTTTTGGTTTTCGTCTCTAGCTCTTGCATCTCTTGTTTAAAATTTTGCACCTGCTCCTCGTCGATTTCGATTTGCATGACGAGATAGGGGATCTGCTCGATTAGCTTTTCTTTTTTATCCAGGACGGTTTTAAAAAGCACATTTTTGTCGGCGGTTTCGTTATTTTCAGCGGACTGCGCCTTGATAACGGCGATCTGCGCGTTTGCTGCATTGATTTGATTTACGACGCTTAGGATGTCTGTCGCATTTAGGTCGTCGATTTTGGTATCTGCGAGTAAATTTAAGCCAAAGCACAGCGCAAAAACGGCGACTAAAATTTTTCTCATTTATCGACTCCTAGCAGTTTAAAGCTCTTTGTTACGAAGTTGTAGTTGTAGATTTCGCCCGTTTCTATTATGTAGTGCCAGGCGTAAATTTTTAGCTCGCCGTCTCTAAATTTAGCCTTTACGTCGGGATAGCTCAGTAAATTTTCAAACGAATTTACAAGGCTAAGTCGCTCGGTTATCCACTCTCTTTTTGCGATATTGTCGCCGAAAAGCTTTTGCACGCGCTTTTTTACGGGCTCTAGTAGATCAAGCCAGCGCTTAACGTTTGGCGTTTTGCTAAATTTAGCCTCGTCCATCCATAAAGCCGCGCAGCCGCCGCAGTTACTGTGCCCGCAGATGATGACGTTTTGTACGTTTAGCGTTTGCAAGGCGTACTCGATCGCCGAGGTCGTAGCCAAAAACTCCTCGCTTTTACGGTACGGAGGCACGATGTTTGCGATATTTCGCACGACGACGAGGTCGCCAGGAACCGTGTTTGTTATGAGGCTAGGCACCACGCGCGAGTCGATACAGCCCACAAAAAGAGTGTGCGGCGTCTGTTTCTCGCCCAGGCTTTCAAAAAGCTCCTTATGCTCCAAAAAATCCTCTTCCATAAATTTAACTGCGCCGTCTAAGATCTGTCTCTTATACACATCTCCGAGCCCACGAGACTAGCGCTCATC
>CAUUAH010000217.1:0-2647 GCA_963542985.1 uncultured Campylobacter sp.
GACAGCAAAATTTGAGCGCAAATTTACGCGGCAAACCTATCGTCGTAATCACCGGCGGCGAACCGCTACTACATCACAAAAATCAAATTTTGCTAGATTTTTTAAATTTTGCTATTGACGAGGGCTACGAGCCGCATTTTGAAACGAACGGCACGATCGAGGTAGATTTTGCCAAATTTGATGTTTATAAAAAGTGCCGTTTCGCCGTCAGCGTCAAACTCGAAAATAGCGGCGAAAGCGAGGCTAGGCGCATAAATCAGGCCGCACTAAAAGCCATAAAACAAAACGCCGCTGGCAGTTTTTATAAATTCGTCCTAGACAAAAAAAGCGTAGAAAACGGCTCGGCGATAGCGCAAATTTCGCGTATTTTAGAGCTTTGCGACGCGGAAGTCTTTTGTATGCCGCAAGGTTATGATAAAATAAGCCTCGAGCAAAACGCTAGAGTGATCGCGCAGTTTGCAATAACGCACAGCTTTAACTACTCCGATCGCCTGCACATCAGGCTTTGGGGCGCGAAAGAAGGGGTTTAGGGCGTAAATTTAGCCCGCAACTTTACGGCGCGAAATGATAAAATTTAATAAACGGAGCTAAGATGATAATAAGAAAAATGTTTAAATTTGAAAACGCTCACATCGTTAGATTTTGTAGCTCAAAACGCTGCAAAACAAGCATCCACGGGCACTCTTACAGGGCTGAAATTTTACTTGAGTCAAATTTTCTTGATAATGCGGGAATGGTGTATGACTTTGGTCTGATGAAGCAGGGTATCGGCTGCATCATCGATAGCTTCGATCACTGCACGACGATATTTAGCGGAGATAGTGCCGAGTACAAAAACGACCTCAAAAAGCACTCCGCGCGCTGGATCGAGATCCCGCTAAATCCCTCCGCAGAGCAGTTTTGCAGGATATTTTTCGTTATGATCGATAGGCTTTTAAAAACTACGCAGATGCAAAACGGCGAGCGTGAAGTGAAGCTTCACAGCGTCATCGTCCACGAGACAGACACGGGCTATGCGCAGTGCTTTAGAGAGGATGCGTACAACGCAAAAATGGGCGAGGTAAATTTAAACGAGATCGTCTTTTCCGAGGGCGTGAGAGCCGAGTGGGAGGACGCGGAGCTGTTTGAGAAAATCAAGCTAGGCAAAAAAATAGTAAATCCAAAGGAGGTCTAGCGCAAATGAGGAAAATTTTTGCGATTTTGACGCTGGCGGCGCTGTTTTTTAGCGGTTGCGACGAGAAAAAAGAGCCCGCATCGCTGGATCTTGGCGGCACCGTGCCTAGCGACGTACCCATCGCGCAGAGCGACGCAAACGTGAGTATCGACGAAAATATGCCGCCTGAGCCGGTGCCCGAAAAATGAAATTTAACGAACACCTATCAGAGCTCTACGAGCTAGCGTGCTCTATCCATATCGGGCTTGCCTTTACGCTTTTGGCACTCGTTGCGGCGCACTTTTGCCTGATAAATTTCGGCGTGAATTCGCCAGCCTACGCTAAGCGAATTAGACTGTTTTTGCCTACCTACTACGCGTTTTTGGCCGCGATGATGCTTACGGGGCTACTTTTGATGAGCGTTTTTTACTTTTATCCGAGCCTCAAGGCTCTCGTAATGATTGCGGTTTGGACGCTGCTTATCGGGCTTGGGGCGATGGAGTTTAAGCAGCTAAAAACGGCGATGAAAACTAAAAATTTCGCCGTTTTTAGAGCCAAAATGCGCCTAAAAATCCCGGCCGATTTTGTTTTGATACTAATTGCAAGCGGGGTGAGATGAAATTTTTATATTCAAAAGAGGCCAAAAACGAGCAAATTAGGCTTGATGGCGAGGCGTTTTTACACCTGAAGGCGCGGCGCGCTAAGGTAGGCGAGCGCATCGACGTGCGAAATTTGACCGACGGACAAAACCACATCTATGAAATCGTAAATTTAGACAAAAGAGGCGCGGAGCTAAATTTGATATTTTCGCACGACGTGGAAGCACGAAATAGCGATCTAACGCTAGCCTGGGCCGTCGTCGATCCAAAAACGATCGAAAAAACGCTGCCTGGCCTAAATGAAATGGGTGTAGCTAAAATCGTCTTTTTTTACGGCGAATTTTCGCAAAAAAACTTTAAGCTTGATTTTTCGCGCCTAGAGCGCATTTTGATAAGCTCGTGCGAGCAGTGCGGACGAAACGATTTGATGAAATTTGAAATTTATAAAAGCCTGGACGAGCTAGTCAAATTTTATCCAAACGTCGCTCTTATCGACTTTGACGGAGAAAATTTAGACGGTTACGCGGGCAAGGAAATTTTAGCGATCGGGCCCGAGGGCGGATTTAGCCAGAGCGAGCGAGAAGCCGTCGCGAAAAAATACGGGCTGAGAGCAAAAAATATTTTGCGTTCGCAAACGGCGATTTTAGGCATAGCAGCTAAAATTTTGATTTAAATTTGATTTTTTACGAAGTTTTTTGTATAATCTCGCCTTACTTTAAATAAAAATTAAAAAATCAGACGATAAAAGGACAAAAAAATGAAAAAAGAAATTCATCCGGAATTTGTTGAGTGCAAAGTAACTTGCGCTTGCGGCAACACCTTCACTACGAAGTCAAACAAAAGCGAAATCAGAGTAGACATCTGCTCGGAATGCCATCCGTTTTTCACGGGTAGC
>CAUUAH010000218.1:0-2608 GCA_963542985.1 uncultured Campylobacter sp.
CGCGTAAGATCGTCGGCAGCGTCAGATGTGTATAAGAGACAGCTTAGCTACCTCATCCCGCTTGAGATTTTAGCTATCGGGCTAATTTACGGCGCGCTGTTTTTGATAGCGGGCATCCCGGCTCAAATTTGGCTAAAGGCTTTGCTGCTTATTTTAGTTTCAAACATCCATCCTTTCGGCTTTAATTGGCTAAATTTAGAAGCCGTTTTCGTGCCGGGCATTTTTGTGCCAAATTTACTTGCGCTTGCGTTTATTTTTGCTGCGATTTTGTGCCTGTTTTACGTCAAAAACCGCCTCAAATTTATCGCTTTTGCCGCGCTTTTAGCCTGCGCGGTGCAGTACGATACGCCAAATTTTAAAACTCTGCCTTTTGAAGTAAAACTGGCAAACACCGAAGTCGCGCAAGAGCTAAAGTGGCAAAAGCAGCTAAAAAACGAGTTTATAAATCAAAATTTAGCCATCATAGACGAGGCGATAGGCGCCGGTTTTAGAGCGATTATTTTGCCAGAGAGCGCCTTTCCCGTCTATATGACGCACGAGCGAAATCTCATCGCCGAACTACTCGAAAAATCCCAAAAGATCGCTATCCTCGCGGGCGCGCTAGCTCGCGAAAACGGCACCAACTACAACTCGGCGTTTTTCTTTGACCGAGGTAAGATGCGGCGGCTGGATAAATTTATCCTCGTGCCTTTTGGAGAGGAGATCCCGCTACCGGTGTTTGCGAGAGATTTGATAAATAAAATATTTTTCGGCGGCGCAAAGGATTTTGAGACGGCGAGCGCTCCTAGCGACTACGAGATAGATGGCGCAAAAATCAGAAACGCGATCTGCTACGAAGCGACTAGAGACGAGCTGTTTGCGGGCGAATTTGACGTCATGATCGCGGTAACTAATAACGGCTGGTTCGTGCCTAGTACCGAGCCAAATTTACAGCGCATTTTACTCAGATACTACGCGACGAAATACGGCAAAGCCATCTATCACAGCGTAAACGGCTCGCCGTCTGAGATAATAACGCCAAAGCAAGGCTTGCTCGATAAATTTTTCAGATAAATTTGCTAAATTTAGGCGTTTTTGCGTTTGTAGAATACGGCTAAAATAGCCGCTACCGTATAGATAATAAAAGCCGCCACGCCGCACAAAACGCAAAAATCAATACTCATCTGCCAAAACAGCTCGCCTGGAGATTTCAGCACCCATTCGTATTCAGACGAGTATCTTGGATTTCGATAACCGATATAAGTGCCGTTAAAGTCCAAATTTATCATCAATACCGTAGCAAAAATACCAAAATATAGAAACAAATGCTCTGCTTGCGACACTTTGTTTTTTACGGCCTTTGCCATGGCGACCCTACCGGCCCTATGACACAAAAAGCAACCCATGTAAACAACAAGCGTGACGACCTTAACAATCCCCATATACGCGATATAAAGTGCGGCTTTTTGAGTAAAATCGGTATGAGTAAAAGCTCTCTCTACGGCCGGGTAAATTTTGAGCATAGCTTCCACGAAATCTCTTGCCAAAGAGGAGCGCGCCGGCACGTCAAAAGGCAATACAAAAATGCCTAGCGCGCAAAGAAAATAAAAAGCGCAAAGCCCGAGCAAAACGAGTCCAAGCGTCTTGTTTTTGCCGTTTTGTTTTGCTTCTGTTTGCATTTTAATTCTCTTTAAATTTTGCCGAGCGGTTTTTGAAGTAAAATTTAAGACGTAAAGCGGGGCAAAATTTCATACGAAGCCTTAAATTTGAGTATAAATTTAAGCCCGCGTTAAATTTAGCGGGCTTGAGGATTTATTTAATCAAAGCCTTGAAAGTATCAACCGCGTCAAGCTTTTCCCACGGATATTTGGCGTTTCCGACTTGACCTTTGGCTGCTACTTTAGCGTATAAAAACGTATCCTTGCCAGGTTTGTCCAGTCCGAATTTATTCGTGATCCAGCGCGGAGTGAGGGCGAAATTTTCGCTAACGAAATTTGACAGCATATCGTCGTTTACGCCCGCGATCTGCGTACCCATCGTATCGACGCTGACAGAGGTAGGCTTTGCCATACCGATAGCGTAGCTTAGCTGGACGATGCATTTTTTAGCAAGGCCGGCCGCGACGATGTTTTTAGCTATCCAGCGCGCCGCGTAAAGACCGCTGCGATCGACTTTCGTGTAGTCTTTGCTGCTTTGCGCGCCGCCGCCTATCGGGCTATATCCGCCAAAGCTATCCACGATGAGCTTGCGGCCGGTTAATCCGCTGTCGTGAAGCGAGCTGTGATTTACATATCGGCCGGTCGGGTTGATATAGATGAGCGTTTTGCTTTTATCGTAAAGGCCCTTTGGCAAGCCCGCGTCGTCAATGAGAGTTTGCACTAGGGCGCGCAGCTCCTCGATCTTCATCGTCTCGACGCAAGGGGCCGAAACCACGATAGTATGGATGCTTTGAGGTTTGCAGCTTTCAAAGTTGTCTTTGGTGCCGTAGTCTACGGTGACCTGAGTTTTGATATCGACGCCCAGTTTATCGGGATTAGCTTTGGCAAATTTATAAACCTTGTCGCAAAGCATCCTAGCGTAGGTTATGGCTGCGGGCATATATTCGTTCGCTTCGCAGCTAGCAAAGCCA
>CAUUAH010000219.1:0-2605 GCA_963542985.1 uncultured Campylobacter sp.
ACGCGTAAGATCGTCGGCAGCGTCAGATGTGTATAAGAGACAGGTATACGATAATTAATATTAAATTTATTCCATATTAGTTATTATTCGCAAAGGAAGATTGATAACTTAAATCAATCTTAAGTATTCTAAAGGATTTTATATGATTGTTTCAAAGAATAAAGCTTTTGCGCCTATCGTTTCTCTAGTATGCGCAATAAATTTACAAGCCGCAGATAATATAAATTTAGAAGAGGTCGTAGTCACGGCTAGCGGTTTTTCGCAAAGTATTAAAAACGCACCCGCCAGCATATCAATCGTAAAAAATGACGACCTGGCAAAAGATAGCTTCACCTCGCTTCACTCTATCGCCTCAAAAGCTCCGGGAGTTAGCGTTATAGGCGGCGAGGACGGGCCTGCCAGCGGTATCTCGATCCGAGGCATGGAACGTTCGCAAACGCTAGTTCTCATAGACGGTAAGAGAGTAAATTCAAGCGCGGCCAATCCAAAAGGCGGCGCCGGCGATATGAACTCAAATTTTATCCCGCCGGTTGAGGCGATAGAACGCATCGAGATCATCAGAGGACCGATGAGCTCGCTTTACGGTAGCGATGCGGTGGGCGGAGTCATAAATATCATCACGAAGAAAAACTTCGATAAATTTAGCGGCTCCGTGAGTATATCCGGTATCGCGCAGGCTCATAGCGGCATCGGTTCGCAGCGCCAAGCGGACTTTTATCTTAACTTCCCGCTTCTTAACAAATACCTCGGCCTTCAGCTCTGGGGCTACAAAAAGTTACGCGACGAGGATAGCTATCCGGGCGGCTATCAAGAAAGCGATAAGAAAAACTTTAGCGCAAAACTATGGATCACGCCGGACGAATACAATAAATTTTATCTCCTAGCCTCCCAAGAACGCCACGAATACTCTAGGACCGTCGGCAAGACGGCAACCGTAAGGACAAACAGGCTGCTAAATAGCTACGACTACAAAAAAGATAGCTACGGAGTAGGATATCTAGGAAATTTTGAAAATTTAAATGCCGACGTGAGTTACATTTATGACGAGACGAAGCGAACGAGCCTCTTTGATAGCTTAACGCCGGCTGAAGTCAAAAACCACAACTTTAACTCCAAATTTAGCACCTTCCTAGATTCGCATACGCTAACTTTCGGCTATGATTTCAGCAAACAGACGGTTAAAACCACATTTATCGTATCAAATTCGAGCAGAAGCGTGCTGCGAAACCCGAAAGCCTACTCTATGAAAGAGCATGCGGCATTTTTAGAGGACGAGTGGGAGATTTTAGACGACAAGCTTTATTTGACGCTGGGCGGTCGCTTCACTCATAACGAATTTTTCGACGATCATCTCTCGCCGCGTGCATATTTAGTTTACAATCTAAGCAATAATTGGACGCTAAAAGGCGGCGTAGCGACAGGATATAAGACGCCGAACGTCAATCAGATCTCGCCGGAAGTCGGCACCATACAAGGCGGCTGGAGGATCGTAGACTTTGGTAACGCAGACCTAAAACCCGAAAAGAGCCTAACTTATGAAATCGGCGCTTACTACGATAGCGGCGACGATTTTAGAGGTTCGGTTACTCTATTTAGAAACGAGTTTAAAGATAAAATCCTAGATACCGACGGTAGCAGCATAAACCGTATTCCGGCATTTGGCTCGTGCGCTACGGCTCCGCACGTAAACTGCCCAGGCTGGGGAACTTACTTTAACATCGACGGTGCCGACGTCTGGGGCATCGAGCTTAGCGCAGACTACGACATACTAAAAAATCTAAATTTGCGCGGCAACTACACATACAACAACTCCAAAATCAAAACCGGCGACCCGACGATCAATACCCCAAACGGCCCGGTCAAATTTAGCCAGACCAATCTTAGCCGACTAGACGGCAAATCTCTGACTGCAACGCCCGAACACGCAGCAAATTTGACGCTTACGTATAAGCCTATCGCAAGCGTTAGCACCTTTGCCGGGGCAAACTACGAGAGCGAGCTAACCAGCGTCAAATTCGGTCCCGGCAATAAAGTAAGCGAAAACGACAAGAAACTTTTTACCGTCGATTTGGGTGCCAGCTGGGAGGTAAATAAAAATTTAAGCTTAAATTTGACCGCCTACAATATCTTTGATAATATCCGCTACGACGAGGGAATGGCCGATGACGGCAACTACTACTGGTATCCTGAAGAGGGCAGGAGATTTTGGTTTAAGGTAAGCGCGAAGTGGTAAGGGTTGTTAAATTATTTTTGGGAGCTTTGATTATGATTGCTGCAGCAGCTAGCGCAAAGCCTACTCAATATATAGAGCAGATAGATGAAAGCGTTTATCGGCTTTTTGATGTTAAATACTCCATACTAGAAAACGCGGGCGGAGAAATATATAAAATTTTTCAAGCCGTCCCGAAAAACCGCAACGTTTATCTAAAAACGATTTTTATGCTCGATGCGAATGCGCAATTTTCCGTGCTGCTTAATTTATTTAAAAATTTTACTTCTAGCGATAGCGTACCGCTTATCATAGGCGTCGGATACGACACGCCGTTAGCTTACGATACCGCAAGGCGAACTAAGGATTTAACGCCGCTGGCGCAAGGCGGTGAAT
>CAUUAH010000220.1:0-2604 GCA_963542985.1 uncultured Campylobacter sp.
ACACGCGTAAGATCGTCGGCAGCGTCAGATGTGTATAAGAGACAGCTCCTAGCTCGCCGATGGCTGATTACACCGATATGTGGGCGGCTCAGGGCAAGAAAAATTTATTCGGTATGCCTGTTAAAGTAGTCGAAATGCAAAGCGAGGGCGGAGCTGCGGGCACCGTACACGGCTCGCTGCAAGTAGGCGCGCTAACTACGACATACACGGCTTCGCAGGGCCTACTTTTAAAAATTCCAAATATGTACAAGATCGCAGGCCAACTACTACCCGGTGTCATCCACGTGAGCGCGCGCTCTATCGCGGCTCAGGCGCTTTCTATCTTTGGCGATCATCAGGATATCTATGCCTGTCGCCAAACGGGATTTGCTATGTTGGCAAGCGGTTCCGTGCAAGAGGTCATGGATATCGCGGGCGTCGCGCATCTAGCGGCGATCAAGGGTCGCGTGCCGTTTTTGCACTTTTTCGACGGATTTCGCACGAGCCACGAGATACAAAAGGTCGAGGTGCTTGACTACGCGCACTTTGATAGGCTTCTTGACCGCGAGGCGCTGCAAAAATTTAGAGACGAGGCACTAAGTCCCGAGAGCCCTAAAACTCGTGGTACGGCGCAAAACGACGATATTTACTTTCAGACGCGCGAGCTAGCTAACCGCTACTACGACGCGATTCCTGATATCGTAGCCGAGTATCTAAAAGAAATTTCACAAATCACTGGACGCGACTATAAACCGTTTAATTACTACGGCGATCCGCATGCTACACGCGTCGTGGTCGCTATGGGCTCTGTCACGCAAACTCTCGAAGAAGTGGTCGATCACCTACGCGCAAAGGGCGAAAAAGTAGGCGTGCTAAAAGTGCATCTATACCGTCCGTTTAGCCTGAAATATCTCTTTGACGTGATGCCTGAGACGGTAGAAAAGATCGCCGTGCTAGACCGCACGAAAGAGCCTGGAAGCCTGGGCGAGCCGCTATATCTGGACGTTAAGGCGGCATTTTACGGACGCAAAAATCAGCCCGTGATCGTGGGCGGTCGCTACGGACTAAGCTCAAAAGACGTCGATCCGCTCAGATGCTAGCCGTCTTTGAAAACTTAAATTTAAGCGAGCCTAAAAACGGCTTTACCGTCGGTATCGAGGATGACGTGACCTTCACCTCGCTAAAAGTCGGCGAGAAAATTTCGCTAAGCGACGCAAGCGTGAAAGAGTGCCTATTTTACGGCCTTGGCGCGGACGGTACCGTGGGGGCGAATAAAAACTCCATCAAAATCATCGGCGATAAAACCGAGCTTTACGCGCAGGCGTATTTTGCCTACGACAGCAAAAAATCCGGCGGCTACACGCGCTCGCACCTGCGTTTCGGTAAAAACCCGATCCGCTCGACCTACCTCGTCTCAAATCCGCACTTCGTAGCCTGCTCGGTCGCGGCATATCTTGAAATTTACGACGTCATAGACGGTATCCGCGAGGGCGGGACGTTCCTGCTAAACTCGATCTGGGACGCCGAGCAGACGGTTGCTAAACTGCCGAATAAAGTAAAGAAAATTTTAGCCGCTAAAAAGGTAAATTTCTACATCATAAACGCCACTAAGCTAGCTCGCGAGATCGGGCTAAAAAACCGCACGAACACCATCATGCAGTCGGCGTTTTTTAAACTCGCTGACATCATACCGTTTGCCGACGCGCAAAAATACATGAAAGAGTATGCGCACAAAGCCTATGCCAAAAAGGGCGAAGCGATCGTGGAGATGAACTACAAGGCTATCGACATGGGCGCGGACGGGCTGGTTAAGGTCGAAGTAGATCCTAGCTGGGTAAATTTGACGGATGACGCGAGTGCGGAGGAAAAATACGTAGGCGACGAATTTATAGAAAAAATCGTTAAGCCTATCAACGCCGCTAGGGGCGATAGCCTTCCTGTTTCGGCGTTTGTGGGCTTTGAGGACGGACACTTTAAATCAGGCACGACTGCCTACGAAAAACGCGGCATCGGCGTAATGGTGCCCAAGTGGATCGAGGAAAACTGTATCCAGTGTAACCAATGCGCCTTCGTCTGCCCTCACGCTGTCATCAGACCGTTTCTAATCGATGAAAATGAGCTCGCCGCCGCTCCGCAAACAGTGCAAGATCACGTCCTAGACGCCAAGGGTAAAGAGATAAAAGGGCTAAAATATAAAATCCAGGTTAGTCCGCTAGACTGCACCGGCTGCGAGCTGTGCGCTCAAATTTGCCCGAGCAAGGAAAAATCGCTCGTCATGGTGCCGCTAGCCGAGGAGATGGAGCGGCACGAGCAGGAAAACGCCGATTATCTATTTAAAAAGGTTACGTACAAAGACGACCTGATGAGCAAAGATAGCGTCAAGGGCGTGGGCTTTGCGCAGCCGCTGTTTGAGTTTCACGGTGCGTGCCCAGGTTGCGGCGAGACGCCTTATATCGGGCTTGTTACGAGACTGTTTGGCGACCGCATGATAGTAGCAAACGCCACCGGATGTAGCTCGATCTACGGCGGCAGCGCGCCTTCGACGCCTTATACGACAAACAAAGATGGCAAGGGCGTAGCGTGGGCGAACTCGCTGTTTGAGGACAACGCGGAGTTTGGCATGGG
>CAUUAH010000221.1:0-2580 GCA_963542985.1 uncultured Campylobacter sp.
TCTTTAAGGTGCAATTTTAAAAACGAGCTGTAAAATTTGCTCAAATTTAGTCAAGGATAAAAAATGCCGCGACCTACAAATAAAATAGACTTACTAAGCGCTTCAGAGACAAATTTTAAAAAACTTTTGTCGCTAGTTAAAAGCATGAATGAGGCAGAGCAAGAGGCCAAATTTGACTTCGAGGATAGGGACAAATGCGTCCGAGACGTGCTCGCGCACCTTTACGAGTGGCATTTGCTTTTGATAAATTTTATCCAAAAGAACCTAAGCGGTGAGCGGACTGCGTTTTTACCCGAGCCGTATAACTGGAAAACATACCCGCAGATGAACATGCAAATTTGGCGCAACCACCAAGATACGCCGCTTTACGAGGCTAAAACTCTACTAGCGCAAACACACGAAAAAACTATGCGGCTTGCGACAAATTTTAGCGACGAGGAGCTTTTTGCGCGCGGATATTTTAACTTCACGGGCAACCTAAACCTCGCCGCCTACATTACCAGCAGCACCTCATCACACTACGACTGGGCGATAAAAAAGATAAAAAGCACAAAAATAGCCTAAAATCAGACTCATGATTTGCTATTACATAGATTAAATTTGAGCCGATACGGCAATTTTTGACGCAGTTAAATTTAGGCAACTAGTTCATAAATCGTAAATTTGATGTAGGCCAAATTTACTCCAAAAAGATCAAATTTATGCAGATTTTGCTAGGCCAAATTTACGCCCCAAACGAAAAAAATCAAATAAAAAGAAGTTGCGGACGCGTCAAATTTGCGTCCGCATTAAAGTAGCTAGTTTAGAAGGTTAAATTTATATCCAAGTTGTAGCCAAAGCTCGTTGTTATCAGTCTTTCTAACGGCTCCTCTGGTATCAAAGTTCTTTCTCTCAAGAGCCGTGTAGGTGATACTTGCGCTTAGCCCCTTGACCCACGGCATATCGTAGCTAGCCTGAGCCGCCCAGCCTTGGACGTTCATGTGCGTGTTAGCCGCGGTCGGACCGGCGTTGCGGTGAGGGGCGTCTTGCCTACCTTTTACTAGATGTAGTTTTGCTTTTAGACCCTCGGCGCCGACTTCTTTAAAGTCGTACTCAAACAAAAGCTTATGCGTATTCATGCCAGCATAGCCCGTAAACACGAAAGGCCCGCGTATAGGAAGCAGCGTGTATGAGCCGGGGCCGTTACCTAGGCCAAACGCCAAAGCGTCGTTGTCGCCGACGGTCGTATAGGCGTAAGAGGCGCTAAAGCCAACAAAATCATAAATTCCCGCCCTTAGGCCGATCATATTTCCGTCGTAGTTTAGGTCCTCTAGGCCTCTTGTAGTGCGAGAGCCCTTGTACATCGCGTCAAAACCGAGCTTAAAGTCGCCGACGGGTACTTTATAGTTAGCCTCGGCTAGGTAGAAGTTGATGTCGCCTTGCAGCGCGCCGCGCCTAAGATCGGTCACTCTAGCGTATGCGCCGGTTAGTTTTAGATTCGGGATGCTTTGATTTATGACCGCACCGGTAAAGATATTGTCAAACTCGTGCGCCACGGGCCCCATACCACCTACTATGACTCTATCCTTAAAGTGCGGAGCGCGCCCCTCTTTGCCGCCTGCTACGACGGCGCTTCTGCCTTGAAATTTATAATACCAGCCGCCGATCAGGGTGGTGTTTGGTATGTCTTTGTTTACGATCGTTAGACCCTCAAACGCCTCTTTAAACGCGCGAGTCGGGTTGCCCGCTACTAGCGGAGTATTTACGTATTGACGGCCAAATTTTATATCGGTCTGGCCTACGGCGTAGCCCAGATACGCTTCAGACATTACCGCGCCCTGCGTTCTCCACTCTTTGTCGTATAAGGTGCCGCTTTTTCTCATGCTGTTAAACGGCAAGAAGTTGCCCTGTCCCGTAACGCCGAGCCTAAAGCCGTAAAACGGATCGGTCACGTATCCGAGCTCAAGCTGTATAGACGTCAGCTGCTCGTCGTGTATCGGCGCGCGTTCGTCTTTTTGATCGACGTAGGTGGCTTGGATCTTGCCTGCTAGTTTTCCTTTGGTAAACGCTTCCCCAAAGGTGTCGGCTGCGTTTGCGGCGCCTAAAAAGCCAAGCGCCAAAACGGCGGCCAAACTTAGTTTTGCTAGTTTCATAAAAACTCCTTGGTTAAATTTAGCAAATTTACGTCCCGCAAATTTAATGCGGAACATTAATTTTTATATTTAAGGATTATAGCATAGAAAATAATAAAATTCGTGTTAGATTTGTGATATTTGATAAAAATATCGCCGATTTTAGGCAAATTTAGACGACTGAGTGCTCTTTAAGCAATGTATAAAGCTTGATAGTCGAGATAAAAAACGTCACGATCGCAGGACCTAAGATAAGTCCCCAAAAGCCAAACGTCGAGATGCCTGCTATCATCGAGAAAAACAGCAGCAGTTCGTTTATTTTAGTAGGGATTTTTACGAGCTTATCGTTGATAAATTTAATCACGATCGGCTTTAAAAACGTATCTGCGACGATAGATATCACGACGATGGTATAGACCTGTCTCTTATACACATCTGACGCTGGCGACGATCTTACGCGTGTAGATCT
>CAUUAH010000222.1:0-2547 GCA_963542985.1 uncultured Campylobacter sp.
GCGATGAGCGCTAGTCTCGTGGGCTCGGAGATGTGTATAAGAGACAGTTATTCATTATCTTAATCTGCTTTTTACTCATTCCTAAGCTTCGCGACTGTATATTACCTATGTATTTACTTTATTTTTAAGGAGACTTCATGCAAGAGGCAAACGACGGCAAAAAGCTAGCGATCGGCACCGTTGCCTTGATCCTAGCTATCGTCTTTTTCGGCGGTTTCTTAAAGGATGTCGCAGGCGGTATTTTTGATTTCGGTAAGCTAACCGGACAGTTTCCGGAGTGGTTTAAGACCGCAGGTGGCACAAGTGCAAAGGGCGGTTTTATATTTGCGCTTAGCCTAGTTCCGGCGATCATGCTCGCTCTTGGGTTCGTAGCGATATTTGAGAGATATTACGCGCTTTACGCGGCTTCGCGCTGGCTAACTCCCGTGCTAAAGCCTCTCATCGGCATCCCAGGCTGCTGCTCGATCTCGCTCATAGCTAGTACGCAAAGCACCGACGCAGGTAGCTCTACGGCAAAGTTTTTACGCCAAGACGGCAAGATCACGCACAAAGAGCTTTTGATATTTGCCGCATTTCAGTTTAGTGCGGGCGCGATGATCACGAATTCCCTAGCGTCTTTCGCTCCGCTGCTTTTGGTTGCGGACAAAAACGGAGCCCTAGCGCCTATATCTATCGCGGCTAGCTTGGGAATTATTTTGGTGTTTAAGGTATTTGGGGCAAATTTGATGAGACTTTACGTCAAAAAATTCGTAAAAGACGGGGAGACTGAAGTATGAGCGAGCAAGCTAATAATAAATTATTAACCGACGTTTTCGTAGAAGGCGCTAGAAAGGGCTGGGATATCGCCGTTCACAACACTATCCCAAACGTCCTTATGGCTTTTGTTATCATACACATCCTAAAAGTTTCTGGCGCGCTTGATATCATAGGCAAGTATCTTGGCTTTGTTATGCTGCCGCTCGGGCTTCCTGGCGAGTCGATAGCGGTTATCATGGCGGCGTTTCTTAGCTGGGGTGGGTCTGCTGGCGTGCTAGTTGCGCTAGTTCAGGGCGGCACCCTAACGGCTCCGGATATCGCAGTACTGATCCCTGGTATGGCGCTAGTAGGCTCTACGGTGCAGTATATGGGTCGCGTGCTAGGCGTGCTAGGAATTCCGGGCAAGCACTACTTGGTGCTGTTTGGCATATGTATCCTAAACGCCTATCTGGCGATGTTTGTGATGAGCCTCATCGTATAAAGGATAGTCCATGAAACAAGAGGAGCTAAAACAATATCTAGCCGAGCTAAAGGAGCTAACCGATATCGAGAGTCCGACGTCTAGCGTAGAGGGTGTAAATAGCGTCGCAAAGTGGTTTATAAATAAAGCTGATAAGCTCGGCCTAAAGCATGAAAAGATAGCGCTTGGCACCGATAAGGTCGCCGACTGCCTACTCATCTCAAATAATCCGAACGCAGCGAAATTTGACGTGCTTTTCGTCGCACACATGGATACGGTTTTCCCTGTAGGCTCGGTGCAAAGTACGCCTTTTACCCAAAATAATGGCAGGGTAAACGCGCTAGGAGTCATCGATGATAAGGGCGGCGCACTGCTGTCGCTCTACGTCATCAAGGAGCTTGATCTTAGTAAAATCAACGTCGCTTTGTTTCTAAACTCGCACGAGGAGACGGGGTCAAATTTCGCCAAAGAAAAGATCCGCGAATACGCGAGAAAGTCCAAATTTTGCCTCGTGATGGAGCCAGCTCGCGAGGACGGCTCGATGGTGGCGACTAGAAAAGGCGTGATGACCTACGTGATAGATTTTCACGGCGTGGGTGCGCACGCGGGCAATCATCCCGAGCTCGGTCGCTCGGCACTCGTCGAGGCGGCAAATTTTGTAGTCGAGCTATCAAAGCTGACTGATTTTGCGGCGGGACATACCTTTAACTCCATCATCACAAACGGTGGCACCGCGCACAACGTCGTGCCCGAGTTTGCCAGCGTGACCTGCGAGATGAGGTATAAATTTGCCTCCTCGGTCGAGTTTTTTAACAAAAAGTTGGATGAAATCCTAAGCAAACCGTTTATAAACGGCGTAACGCACAAAAAGACGTTAATCAATGAAGAAGCGCCGATGATAGACGAGCAAAATTTGCCGAGGATCAAAGCAGTCTTTGACGAGGTCTCCAAAGAAACGGGCATGAAGGCGAGCTGGGTGGATGCCGGCGGTCTAAGTGACGGCAATATCACGGCCTCGGCTGGCTGCCCGACGATTGACGGACTGGGGCCTACGGGCGGAAATATGCACACTAAAAACGAGTATATGGACGCTAGCTCTGTCGTACCAAAATGCAATCTCGTGCTAGACGTCATCAAAAAGCTTGTTTAAATTTAATGGCAAAAGGGTCAAATTTTGGCTCTTTTGCCTTAAATTTTAAAATTTGAAAGCCTTGAAACTTTGTTTAAATTTTAGAGACGATTTTTCTACGCAGACTTATCGCAATATTGTCCAAACATAATCAACTGTCTCTTATACACATCTCCGAGCCCACGAGACTAGCGCTCATCTC
>CAUUAH010000223.1:0-2542 GCA_963542985.1 uncultured Campylobacter sp.
TTAATGTAATTTTATAAATTTGTGGCTTAAAATTACATCGCTATATTTTATTACGAAGCGGATTTTGTATATTAAAAATGATAAAATTTGAAGCAAGAGTGCGGCAAACTGGGTCAAATTTGAAATTTGCTCAAATTTGCCGTGAAAGTAAAAGCCGCACGAACGGCGGCTAAATTTAAAGAGCGATCAGTGCTTTTTAAGCCCCATCGCAGCGACGTCTAGCGCGATCTCTTCGTTATTTATCGTGACGAGTCCGCGCTCTAAAATTTTGCTTGCGATCGCGTGCGCTTCGTCTAGCGAATGCATCTTATATGTGCCGCACTGGTATTTGTTTAGCTCGGGGATGTCTTCTTGGTTTTTGACGCCTAGGATATCCTTCATCGACGCCATCCAAGCGGCCTTAACCGCCTCCTCGCTCGGAACGCCGATCACACTCATGTAAAAGCCGGTCCTGCAGCCCATCGGCGAGATATCGATGATCTCGGTCCCTTCGCCGTTTAGGTAATCTCGCATAAAGCCCGCAAACAGGTGCTCTAGCGTGTGCGTGCCTTTTTCCGGCAAAATTTCCTCGTTTGGCTTGCAAAAACGCAAATCAAACACGCTTATATCATCGCCCTTTGGCGTTTTCATCGTCTTTGCCAGACGTACGCCTGGAGCGTTCATCCTTACGTGATCGACGCAAAAACTATCTAGTAGAGGCATACTTTCTCCTTATTTTTAACATAAATTCGGCGTGATTTTAGCTAAATTTGCTAAATTTTAGCTCAAATTTGAGTTGATTAAAAGCTAGCATTGGCTCGGCTAGCTATGAAGTGATCTTGAAAAATTTGTGCAGTCACCGCGTGCTAAAATTAATATGGCAAAGTCAAATTTGATATAAAAAAGAGTTAAATTTGAAAGAAAAAATCGGGCAAAAAGCCCGACTAGAAGTATTAAATTTTAAGCAAAATGAGGTTTGATCTGCTTTATCCAAGCGCTGATTCTAGGCTCGGTTTTTTCGCTTTCATTGTCCGCATCAAGAGGCAGACCGACGAATTTACCATCTCTTACGGCTTCTGACTCGTCAAATTTATATCCGTCCACAGACACTGCGCCCACGACATTTGCGCCGGCTTTTACGACCTCGTCGTATAGCTTGCCCATCGCGCCGCAAAAGCTATCCGCATAGCTCTCCGCATCGCCCGTGCCAAATATCGCAACCGTCTTGCCGCTAAGCTTTAGTCCACCAAAATCAAATGCGTCCCAGTCGTCTTGCAGGTCGCCCGTACCCCAGGTAGAAACGCCCAAGATCAGCTTGTCAAAGCCGTTTAGCTTAGCCGCGTCGCAGTTTGCTATGTTTAAAAGCTCGTTTTCTAGCCCCAAATTCTCGGCTAAAAAGCTCGCCGCCTCCTCAGTATTTCCCATACTGCTTCCAAAAATGATACCTATCATTTAAATTTCCTTTAAAAAATATGATGACTTATCGTGTAGGGCACCAGTCGCAACGATCCGCCGCATCCGCACTCCCGTTTAACCTCGATGTAGCGCGAGAAATTCGCATTTCTCGGAGCTACGATAAACATCCTGTCAAACTCTCCGCCGCTAAGCGCCTCAAAGCCCCTAGCGATCTCGCAGTTAGCCAGATGAAACCGCTCTTTGGTTATCTCCTTAAAGCACGGCATAACGCCGAAAAGCTTGCGCCCGCCCTGCTCGGCGAAGATAATCCCGTCTTGAAAATAAACGTTTTTATCAAAATGTTTGGCGCGTATTTTATCATAAACAAACTGAGAAAACATTATGTCCGCGTCAAAACATATTCCGTTTTGGGATTTTAGCATGAGGATTAGCTTGGCAGCTGGATGCTTGGGGTAGACGGCTAGCGGCGGGACGGCGTCAAATTTGCCGGTTTTATAGGCGCAGATGACGGCGTTTGAGGCGATACAAAAGGTTGCAATTTTACTACGGATAGGATTTTTAAACTCGCACAAGTCATCGATACGCTTTAGAAAAATTTCCTCCAAATTTAAGCCCGAATACGCATAAATAAGAGGAATTTTTAGCTCGCGACCTGCGCAACAGTTGTATAAATTTATAAAAATTCGGGCTTTATTTACCGCGTCAAGCCCTGAAAAAATACTTGGAGTTATTTCTCCAATACCTGATAAAAAGCCGAATTTCATCTATTAGTCTTTTACCTTGCAGCATCCAAATTCCTTATCTAGCCCAAAGACTTTGCAATACTCGCTAAACACGCAGCTGACGCTTCTTTTGGCGCAAACGATCGGGATATTGCGCTTTTTGGCTTGGTTTTTTATCGTTTTCATCGTGTTGTGGTTTAGAAAACTGGTTAGCATCACGACACACTCGGTATTTTGCGGGATCGGTTTGCGATTTACGCGGTTTTCGTTGCGCGCGTCCCAGTGCTCGATCGCTTCTGCGCCGAGGTCTTTTAGGACTGCTTTTATAGGCGTTATCTCGTCGGCTCCGATAACTAAAACTGACATTTTAGGCTCCTGTTCTGTCTCTTATACACATCTGACGCTGCCGACGATCTTACGCGTGT
>CAUUAH010000224.1:0-2536 GCA_963542985.1 uncultured Campylobacter sp.
CTAGTCTCGTGGGCTCGGAGATGTGTATAAGAGACAGGCCGTACGCCCGTGATAAATATCGTAATACGGCAAAGGATAAAATCAAGCGCGGCCGCTAAAAACTCTTTCATATTTTCGTCCTTTTATTTTATTAAATTTGCCCTGTCTGTGCGTCAAATTTGACGAGTAGCGGAAATTTGCCGTAACGCTTGCCGGCAAACGAAGTAGGTTTTAAAACTAGAAATTTTAACTCGCAAATGCTCATGATACTCCAAATGATTAGACTTAACGCAACCTGGGTCGATCTTAGCCACAACTCTATCTTACCGCCCGCAAAACCGCTTTGCCGGTTTTAGTAAAATATGATGAAATTCTTTTATATATTTGCCGTTATTATACCTAAATTCACATTCTTTAAGCGCGGCAAGAGACTTGCTCTCTTTGCCCTCTGCGGCCACTTAAATCTTTAGCCAGATTGTTTTGCGCAGCAATGGGCCTTAACTCCATAATGCGCTAATCCACCGCGCTTTAGTTAAGAAAACTAAAAACTTGGTCAAATTTGAGTCTCGACCGCGTTGTCGCAAGAAATTAAATTCTCATTTTGTAAATAAATTTGATAAAATTTAGCCGTTTTTTGATGGCGATCAAGTCGTTATTATAAATAAAATCTTAAAATTTGCAACTAATTTTTTATAAAGGATTTTCTATGAGTTACAATCAAGAGATGTTCTGTCATCAGTGTCAAATGAGCGCGCCTGAGGGCTGCGGCGCCAAAGGTCAAGACCGCGGCACCTGCGGTAAAACCTCCACGCTGGCGTTACTTCAAGACACTATGGTTTTCGGACTTAAAGGCCTTAGCGCCTACCGCCACCACGCGCACGAGCTCGGCGCCGATACTAGTGCAGTCGATACCGTGATGGCGGATACGCTGTATTTTACGCTAACGAACTCAAATTTTAACTTTGACGAGCATATCGCGCAGCTGATGGCCGTCGGAAGCGCGGGCGTGCAGATGATGGATATTTTAAGCGAGGCGCATACCGCAAAATTCGGCGTACCAGCCCCCCCGTTAAAGTGAGCCAAAACAAGGTCGAGGGCAAGGCGATTTTGGTTAGCGGCCACAACCTGCACGCTCTTGAGGCGCTATTAAAAGCGACCGAGGGCAAGGGCATCAACATCTACACCCACTCCGAGATGCTTCCTGCGCACGGTTATCCGGAGCTTCGCAAGTATCCACATCTAAAGGGCAATGTCGGCAAGGCGTGGTTCGATCAGACCAAGCTTTTTAACGAATTTAAGGGCGCGATTTTGATGACCACCAACTGCATCGTGCCGCTTCGCTCGTCCTGTAGCTACGCAGACAGGCTGTTTGGCTACTCTATCGCGGGCACGGACGGCGTCAAGCATATCCAAAACGACGATTTTACGCCGCTCATCGAGTGCGCACTTGCGTGCGGCGACGTGAGCATGGATAGCGACGAGAGCTTGGTAACGGGCGGACACTACAAGACGATTTTGAGCCTCGCACCGCAAATTTTAGACGCGATCAAATCTGGCAAAATCCGCCGCTTTTTCGTCATCGCGGGCTGCGACGCGCCGGGCAAAGGACGCGAGTATTACCGCGAGCTAGCGCTCAGCCTGCCGAAGGACTGCGTGATTTTGACGTCCAGCTGCGGCAAATTCCGCTTCAACGACGTGGATTTTGGAACCGTGCCTGGCACCGAGCTTCCGCGCTATATCGATCTAGGCCAGTGCAACGACAGCAACGGCGCGGTCAAGATCGCCTTGGCGCTAAGCGAGGCTACGGGCATCGCGGTAAACGATCTGCCGGTCTCGATCGTGCTGATGTGGATGGAGCAAAAGGCGGTCATCATCCTGCTTGCGCTGTTTAGCCTGGGCGTTAAGAATATCAACGTGGGCCCTACGGTGCCTGAGTTTTTCAACGACGAAATTTTGGGCTTTTTGGTGCAAAATTTCGGCCTTCGCCTAATCAGCGGCGACGCACAGGCGGATCTGAAATACTTTTTGGGCGAATAAGTTTCCGCTCAATTAATCTTTACGGGCGCGCGAACGCCGCATAAAACGGCGCGCGGAATTTATCACGATTTATCGCGCGCCCGTAAATCCGCTCCCGCTCGCTAAATTTTAAAATTTTGGCGGGCGGACGGTAAATTTCATAAAATTTCAAAATTTCATCGCGGAGCGTTTCAAATTTCATAAAGATACTCATCTTGGTAACCGGATAGCTTTCATAAAGACTAAATCTTTAAATTTGACGCTCTTGTTAAATTTAACTATTTTCGCACGGCTTTTGTAAGCTTTGGTTTTAAATTTAACTAGCTTACGTAGTATACAAATTTGACAATCTTTTCTACAAAGTTTTTCCGAAACCACGTCGCTCTTTAGGTATTTTGTTCAAAATTTTATCCGAGTTCTGAATATGGGTTAAATTTATCGCTTGCCTAATAAATCTATGCTAGTTTTGTAAAACTTTAAAACCGAATTTGGTCGCGGCAATAAACTGCGCTAAATTTAATTACTTGTAGCGGGATATCGT
>CAUUAH010000225.1:0-2515 GCA_963542985.1 uncultured Campylobacter sp.
TGTAAAATATAGCATATTATCTTTAAATTCAAATTAAAATATAATGGTGCATTATGTTCGTTTAAATTTATTTTAGAGCGTTTTATGTTTTTAGCGTGAAATTTGCGAGCATATAAAAGAGGAAGTAGTAAAATTTGATGAGAATAGCCGCTTCATCAAATAATAAAGCGAGTTAAATTTGGCCTAAATTGGCGATTTTGCAATATAAAATGTTGAAAAATAAGCCGCGATTTTACCCGGCAAGCGCCATAATCGCTAAATTTCAAAACTACCGACCAAATTTATTAGCGATACAATAAGGCGTAAAAATTTAAAAAGCCGCCCAAAACAATCCATTTAAGGCGGCAATCAAACGTCAAATTTAGCAAAAGGCAAGCAAAATTTTATAGTTTGCCCTTTGCCGACGTTATGGAGTTGATAAATTTATAGTCGATATTTATCTCTCGCTCTTTTGGTAAGCTTGCGGCGAGCCGCTCCAGTGTCCTCTCAAAGTCGTCAAATAGATAATTCGCCATACTGCCAGGGTTTGGGTTAATCTCGTTTAGATAGACTTCACCGTTTATCTCAAAAAAATCACAACGTATCATCGCCCCGTCAAAGCCGCAGTTGTAGATGCGCTCAAAGCTTTGTTTTAGCTTGGCGGCTAGCTCTGCGCTGACGTCGGCCTCGCGCGCTCTGCTCTCGTTTGAAAAGCTCATATATTTTTGCTCGTAGTCTAGAAATTCCTTCTTTTTGGGCTCTTCGATTATGGAAAATTTGATCTCGCCGTCCGCCTTGCAGCCTGCTAGATTGTACTCCTTTACGCCCTCGATAAAGGGCTCAACCAGGATCTCTTTGTCAAACTCATACGCCACGTCCAGGCCGTATTCTAGCTCGCTAGCATCTTTTATCACGCTAACTCCTATCGAGCTTCCTAGGCGAAGTGGCTTTAGGATCACGGGCAGCGGCAGGCTAGGCGCCTTTTCTCTGCTTACAACCTCGTAGTTTAGGGTTTTTACGCCGGCTTTTTGCGCGAGCAGCTTGGTTAGCTCCTTGTTGTAGCTTAGCGCGCTAGCCTCCACGCGAGGGCCGATGTAACTAAGGCCGTAAAACTCGAGTAGCGCCGCGATCTTGCCGTCCTCGCCGTCCATGCCGTGGACTAAATTTATAAACACGTCCGCTTCGACCTTTTTCTCGCCAAGCAGCCCGCCCACGAAAAATCCGCCCTGCTTAAGAGTGAGCTTTTTGGCGTTTTTATACTTGCCCGAGCTAAAGAAATTCGCCTTCATATCGGCGCCGTTTATCGGGTAAAATTCTCTAAATTTATCGCAAAATATAAATAAAGGCTCGTTTTTTAGCACCTTTTTTAGGGCTATGGCGCTTACGATACTGATCTCGTGTTCGTAGCTTTTTGCACCAAATATCACAGCAAATTTCATATCTTTTCCTTTTTTTATGCTAGTTTTTTTAGGGCTTGTTTGATTAGTTCGCCCGTATTTTGCGCGTCGCACTCGCTAAGCGCCTTGGTTATCTTTTCTCTTTTAAAGCCAAGACTCTCCAGGGCCAAGATCGCTTCGTGCTGATGGCTAGGCAGATTTTCATCCATCGTCATCTTTGCGTCGCTAAGTTCAGCGATGATGCGTCTAGCAGTCTTTGCGCCGATGCCTGGCACTGTTTGTAGCGCCGCAGCATCTCCGCTTTTAACCGCGTTTAAAAATGCGTTGGGATTTAGGCTCGAGCACACCGCCATCGCAGTCGCCGCGCCGATACCGCTTAGTTTTATCAGCGTCTCAAACATCTTTTGTTCGTTACTATCTAAAAATCCGTAAAGCAAGTCCGCATCCTCGCGGATGATCTGCGTGATGTTTAGCTCCACGCTCTGGCCTCGCTCGAGTTTCGCCGAGCAAAAAAGCGAGATCGCCACGCCGTAGCTCACGCCGCCGGCTGTTTTTAAGATGAGATTTGCAGGCTCTTTTTTGGTTATCACGCCCTCGATCGCTTTTATCATCGTTTTCCTTTAAAATTTGCGATTATCTCTAAAATTTGATTAATTCTTGCAAAAATTTATCCGTAACTTCGCTAAAGGCGGCATTTAGCGCCCTCATCGCGATTTCGCCCTCATCCGCACCTGCGTCTTTTTGCGAGCTTAGCACGACGCTTTTTAGCTCTTTGCCATCTTTAAAAAAGCTAAACATCATGGAAATTTGCGCCTTTTGGTCTTTGATTTGAAGCGTTAGCAAATTTGACTTTACGCTGATGTCTGCATTTTTAAAAGAGGGCTTAAACGCGCATTGATCGCTCGCAGCTATGATCAAATTTCGCCTCGCCATCTCGCTTGGGAGCGCTAAAAATTTGACGTTTTTTAGCGGGCTAATCTCGCCGTTTGCGTCTATCTTTAGGACTTCGCGGCTCTCATACGCGCCAAAAACCCGCACCTCCTCGATAAAAACCGTTTTTTCCGGCTTGTTTTTGCATTCTTTAAATTTATCCTCCGTGCTGCCTAGCATAAAATAATTCGTCCTAGGAGCAGGCTTTG